>NZ_CAXTAZ010000023.1:0-73066 GCF_964242715.1 uncultured Enterovirga sp. | reverse complement strand
TTAGCTCAGCGGTAGAGCAGCGGTTTTGTAAACCGAAGGTCGGGGGTTCAATCCCCTCAGCCGGCACCGCTAAAAGCGTCTATATCGAACGCCGGGGTAACATCTGGGGTAACAGGGCCCCGACCGAGGACGGGCTGGAATTCGCCAGTGTCGGCGGGTGGTGCTGGGTGTTCATGGGAAGTCTCTTCACGTTCCGGCTGTTCAAGGCCGCTTGCCCGTGACATACTGGGCAGCCGGGAGTTGAACACCTGCTGCAGAGACAGGCCGGCGCCGTTTTAAGCCCGAAGGCTCTGAACCTGCGGCGTCGCCCCCGGCCATAGTGGTTAGGTCGATGCGCCTGCCAAGGCGACGTTACGGTTCGAACGCCTGCCTCCCCTGCCAGAGAGGCGCATTTTTCTGCCATGAAGTGGTAGTCTATCTTCAGTCCGGGTGTTCAAGCCCACGGACACGTTGCAACGTAAAGCCGCTGCGCCGCAAGGCTGGCGGCTTTCGTGTTTTTGGCGAGCCTCAACGGAGCGCTTTCGCGGTACCCCGAAATGCGCCAATGATCGCTCAGACGAGCCGCGGTGGCGAGGACGCCAAAGGTACGTGTTGCGTCGGGAAAAAGGGCGGAGAGACCAATGTCTACAGAGAAAACTTTTATAATTCTTGAAGACAGCCACGGAACACGCATCGAAAATGCGGTTGCGATTGGGTTCGACACCGTCGTACGAGCAAAACGATCACCGAACGGAACTTACATCAATGTATTTGGCTCCGTTGGTGGCGAAACGATACCAGCAGAGATCCTGAGCGCGTTCGCGAACCGCCTTTCGGGTCAGGATGTAACACCGGAGAAGGTCGCTGAAGCCTCCGAAGCGGTCGGTTTGACCCGATGGCTCAAAGAGCATGGGGTCGAAGCCGCGGGCTTTTTGACTGATTTTTGGGACAAATTCTAAAGCGCACCTGCCTAGCCCAGGAAACCGGTGCCCGTCCTATCCAGGGTGAAGCTGGGACGGATCAGCCGCGAGGGCTCGCTTCACCGCCCCCTATGCGGCAAGCCTGCAGTGGGCGGATTTGGGCGCGTTCCTTGGGAACAGCGCTATATCTCGGCTCGGACGTGCGCAGACCCTCGCGAGATCTCTCTTGGCTAGCACCGCTCACCCCTCGTCTCGCCAGCCCAATAACCCGCACGAGTCCGTGTGGCGTTACATGAGCTTTGCTCGGCTAGTTTGGATGCTAGAAACGCGGGCGTTGTACTTTCGTCGTCTTGATAGGTTCGACGACAAATTCGAAGGACACATAACGGAGCCTATGGCGTCTGAAGGCTTTCTTAAGAAGTGCGACTCGGTCGTTGACGCACTGTATCCTGAGCACAAAGATGCTCTAGGGAGAGAGATGCTACTTGATCAATTCAGCATCATGTCTTGGACCAAGAAAGATTATTATGTAAATTGCTGGCACTTGAACGACCAAGAGTCGGCAGTAATGTGGAAGATATACGCACCTCTTGAAGAAGCCGTTTGTATCACGACTTCTTATAGCGATCTCGTTACATGCCTACCAGACTGGATCGACATAGGCAGAGTCAAATATGTTGATTATCGGCGCGATATAATCGATCCGACGTTCCAGTATGATTTGATAATGTCTAAACGGCTCTCGTTCAGGCACGAGAGAGAGATCAGAGCGGTTGTTTGGTCAAAGACAGACAAGTTAAAGGCCAATAACAAAGAATTCAATAGCGACCCGGAAGGGCTGATCGTTCCTATAGATCCGAGCTGTATTATCAAAACCGTTTATCTCAGTCCCAATTCGCCGCCTGACTTCAAAGTTGCAGTTGAGGGAGTACTAAGAGCGTACCATTGCGCGGCAGATGTTCGCCAGTCAGAGGTCAATGCGCCACCGGCATATTGACACTCCGCCCCGCCGGTACATCTGCTGTCGAGCCGGGACGCATTCTCGCCCGTTAAGTCGTTGATTTCAAACAGAGCAGAATTGCGTTGCCTGAACTCTACCGGGCCCGACGAGACGGCCCGTCCTCGAGCCGCCATCACGAGCGCCGGCACTTCCCGCCTCATCTGCTTCGCGTGTTGGTAGAGGATGGCCCGGAGCTCGCCCGGCCCCATCGCCGACCCTCGCGCGTCCAAGCCTACGCTGCGGGGCCTACGGTCTGACGCCGCTCAGCACTCCAACCGGCGGCCCTCACGGCGGCCGAAAGCCTCGAAATGCTGTCGGCCGGATTCCACCTGGCCGTTCCGCACCGCGCGACGGACATCGGGGTTGCACCGCAGGTATTCGCTCTCGTCGAACGAGATGCCACGGCCGCCCCTCCGGTCATCGCGGTAATCGCGTCGTTCGCGACGGTCCCGGCGGTCGTCGTCTCGGTAGTCGCGGTCGGGCCCACCGTAGCCGCCGTAGGGTTGAGCCAAGGTCGATCCGATCGTCCCCAAGAGGGCGAAGCCAGCAACCGTGGCAAGGGTGAATGCCTTCATGGCAGCTATTCTCTCCGTTTGAGTCCACGGGAACGCGCGGATCGGCCATCAGTTCGCTCAGGTGGCCGATCACGTGGCCGGCGCGGGCCGAGGTCTCCGCCAAGGCGGGCCGCGGGGTGCATCAGCTCTCCTTGAGGCCGGGACGGCGGACTCGCACCGGCCGCTCCGAACCGTCGGTGCTATAGCAGGCTCGCCTGCCGTGCGACCGCGGCAGGGCTTCATCACACGGGCGGCGCCGAGGGCGTCGGGCTGGGGAGTGGACATTGACCTACGACGTCATCGTCATCGGCATCGGCGGAATGGGCAGCGCGGCGGCGTGGCACCTCGCTCGCCGTGGCCGGCGGGTGCTCGGGCTCGAGCGCTACGACATCCCGCACGCGATGGGCTCCTCTCATGGAACCAGCCGCATCATCCGGCTGCCCTATTACGAGGACCCGGCCTATGTACCGCTGCTGCGGCGCGCCTACGCATTGTGGCGCGAGCTCGAAGCAGCCTCCGGGCGCGAGATCCTCGTCATCACGGGCTCGATCGACGCCAGCCCCGAGGAGGACCCGCTGTTCCAGGGCGCGCTCGCCTCGGCGCGGCTCCATGCCCTGCCGCACGAGGTCTTGAGCGGGGCGGAGCTGAACGACCGTTTCCCGGGCTATCGCCTGCCGTCGGACCACCGGGCCGTCTACCAGGCGGAGGGCGGGCTCGTCGCGAGCGAGCGGGCCATCGTGGCACATGTCGAGGCCGCGCAGGCGCATGGGGCGGACATCCACGCCCGCGAACAGGTGCTCGGCTGGTCGGCCGCGCCCGGGAATGACGGCGTCGTGGTGACGACCGACCGGGGTCGCTACACGGCCGAGCGGCTCGTCCTCGCGGCCGGAGCCTGGATGGCCGATCTCGTGCCGGCGCTCGCGGAAGTCGCGGTACCGGAGCGCCAGGTCCTCGCCTGGCTGCAGCCGCGCCGGCCCGAGCTGTTCGGCCCTGACCGCTTTCCCGTCTTCAATCTGCAGGTCGAGGAGGGGCGCTATTACGGGCTGCCGGTCTACGACGTCCCGGGCTTCAAGTTCGGCCGTTACCACCATCGCGGCGAGACGAGCCGGGCGGACGACCTTCGCCGGGAGCCGGATGCTGAGGACGAGCAACTGCTCCGGGCCTTTGGCGAACGGTATTTCCCGAACGGCAGCGGCGAGACGATGGCGCTTCGGACCTGCATGTTCACGAACACGCCGGACGAGCATTTCATCCTCGACCTCCACCCCGACCATCCCCAGGTCGTGCTCGCCTCGCCCTGTTCCGGCCACGGCTACAAATTCTGCAGCGTGGTGGGCGAGGTGATCGCGGATCTCGCAACGGGCGACAGCGCCACCCGGCACGAGATCGGGTTCCTCCGGGCGGACCGGCCGGCCCTGCGGAGTTCCCGAACCGCAGTGGCGGCCTGAGCCGCCGCCGTCACGAGGCCAACGCCGGCGCGGTCGCAGGGCGGGCGAGCGCATAGAGGCTCCCGTCCTGATAGGGGAATTCCGTCTCCTCGTCGGATGCCGCGGGCCGGGCTCCGAACTCCCCGCCGGAAAAATGCCGCAGGGTGCGGGTGAGATCGCGGACGGATCGGATCAGCGCCGCCACCGGATCCTGCCCCGACGACTGGAGGTAAGCCCGCGTCAGCTCGATTTCGATTTCGGTCATGTCGCTCTCCTTCGTTGAGGAACATATAGGGAACGAATACTTGCTGATGGGTAAACGGCGGTGTTTGCGAGCGGCTTTTGTCGCGAGATGCCGAGAACATAGGGCGCGCAGCCGTCCCCCTTGCGTGGAGGGCCGAGCCGAAGCGGAGCCCCGGTCCGGGGTGAGGGTGGCGCAGGAGGCACCACCCCGAGTTCCTCCTGAGGACCCCCACCCCCGGCCCCTCGCCGCAAGGGGGAGGGGAGGTGGCCGGACCGTGCGGAGCGGCGTCCCGAAGGTTGCGACGGGAGGCGGCCGTCAAATCACGCCAGTCGGCCTCACGCTCGCCGTCGGGACTGCTTCGGCGGCCGTGGCGGCCGGCTCGCGGTAGAGCCGCGCGACCCGCATCTGCCAGAGGCAGATGACCGGGGTAACGAGCAATTCCATGAGAAGCGCCCCGATCATCGACAGGGCCGGCACGCCCGTGAGGAGCACGCCGACCAGCCGGCCGAGGCCGCCCGTGACGACGATGAGGGTTAGGATCTGGACGCGGCCGGTCCGGTCCTCGATCCGCGGGATGGCCGACCAGAACAAAAGGCCGATGCCGAGGAGAAGGCCGGAAAGGTAGCGGTAATGGCTCTCGCCGGTCCCGCCGAGGCGGTCGCCGGTCAGGCCGGCCGCGAAGAGGATGCCGTAGAGGCCGGCCGACACAGGCACGATCGCGCCGACGGCCATGACGCGCTGCAGGATGCGCCGTTCGCGCTCGGTTCTGTCCATGCCCACGCCCGTTCAGGAGGCAAGTGAAGACCGGAGCCCGTCCCGGGTTCCAGGATCGGGGCTAAACGATCCCGAAGATGCGCAGCGAGGCCATCACCACCATACCGGCGCAGAAGGAGAGCCAGACGACGGTCTTCGCACTCACCTACGCCACGCCCGGCACGGAGCGCCTGGCATCACACCCGGACGCGTCTGACCTCGCCGTCTCACACCTGGCTGCCTTTCAGGCGGGCGTTGCACTTACTGTAATATTGCGGCCATTTCAGACCGCCGGTCTCCTTCTTGGCCTTGGCCTCCTTCCATTCCACGCCGCATTTCTTCTGCCGCTCGCGGGCGGCCATCTGGCCCACCGTCAGTTCGCGTTTCGGCTTGGTCGTGCGTCGCGGCTTCGTGGTCGTCGGGGTTTCGGTCTCGGTGCCCTGGGCGGCGGCCGGCATCGGGGCCGAGACGGCGAGGGCGAAGATGGCCGCGAGGGCGAGAAGGAAGGGGCGCATGGAGGACAGCTTTCAGCGGGAACCTGCCGGGCCGGCGCGGGCATCCTACGGTTGCCGCAGGACGGCGCAATAGGGAGATCGTCCCCATGCAGGCGGCTTCGCGCCGGCCCCTGCTTGCCTTAGAGGAATGCCCGATCTTACTTCATCGAGGCACATCATGGCGGCCGTGAACCAGAGCCCGATCGAACTCTATTACTGGCCGACCCCGAACGGGTGGAAGATCTCCATCATGCTCGAGGAATGCGGCGTTCCGTACACGGTCCGGAGCGTCGATATCGGCCGCGGCGATCAGTTCAAGCCCGAATTCCTGGCGATCTCTCCGAACAACAAGATGCCGGCGATCGTCGATCCCGACGGTCCGGGCGGAGAGCCCATCTCGGTCTTCGAATCCGGCGCGATCCTGCAATATCTCGGCCGCAAGACCGGTCTCTTCTACCCGAGCGACGAGCGCGCGCGAGTCGAGGTCGAGCAATGGCTTTTCTGGCAGATGGGCGGGCTCGGCCCGATGGCGGGCCAGACCCATCATTTCCGCATCTACGCGCCCGAGCAGATCCCCTACGCGGTCGACCGCTACACGAACGAGACGAACCGCCTCTACGGGGTGCTGAACAAGCGGCTCGCCGACCGCGAATACCTGGCAGGCGAGTATTCCATCGCCGACATGGCCAGTTACCCGTGGGCCAAGCTCTGGGAGCGCCAGGGCCAGGACATCTCGTCCTTCCCGCATATGCAGCGCTGGCTCGAGGCGAACGCGGCGCGCCCGGCGGTCCAGCGCGGGCTCGCCGTCAACCTCTCGGATCGTCAGAAGAACAGCATGCAGGACCCGGCTGTCCGGGCCGTGCTCTTCGGTCAGCGTGCACGCTGAGGCAGCCGGGACCTGGCCCGGCCGACGTCAGATCTCGACCGCTCAGCGCGCGCGGGACGCGGTCTTGTCCTTCTCGGGCGCAACCTGGGCCGGCGTGACGCTCGCCGTGCTGTCGGCCTGACGCGTCCAGGTCTCGGATCCGCAGAGGAGCCCGCCGAAGACGCAGCCCGCGACTTCGAGTTCCTTCTCGTTCCGGCGCTGCATCGTAGCCTGGTAGGTCTTGCCGTTCTCGGGATTGTAGATCGAGCCGGCCCAGCCGCCCTTACCGTCCGGCCGCATGTCGCGCGACAGGTCGGTGCCGATGATGCTCTTCGTGCGGAGCGCCGGATCGGGGTTGTTTTCGTCCGTGCCGGTCTTCTTCGCCCAGATGATGGTCGCGCACATGTTCTTGCCGCAGGGCGCGATGCGGACCTTCGAATCCCGCTCCTCGGTCATCCAGACGCCCGTCGGGCTTTCCGGGGCTGCCCAGGCCAGGGGCGCGATGAGGGTGGTGGCCGCCACGATCGAGGCCGTCACGAGATGACGCATGATGCTCTCCACTCGAAGTCTTCTTCGATCAGGAAGACGTCGGATCTTGCAGAAATGATGGCTCGATCTCGACCATGGTGCGGCAAAGCTTCTCCGCCGCCGCGTTTCGTCCTGCCATGACGGAGAGTCGTCGCGAGCCGATCACCGGCCCGGGGTCTCCGATGCGGCCACAATCGTGCACCTCCGCTTGAGGACAGGGGAGGGCGCCGCTATAGAGCCGGACCTCTTCCAAGGAACGAACCTTATGGCGCGCGAGCACACCTTCTCGATTCTGAAGCCGGACGCGACGGCCCGCAACCTTACAGGAGAGGTCAACGCGGTGATCGAGAAGGCCGGGCTGCGCGTCGTCGCGCAGAAGCGGATGCTGATGACGCGTCGCGAGGCCGAGACCTTCTACGGCGTCCACGAGGAGCGGCCCTTCTTCGGGGAACTCGTCGAGTTCATGACCTCGGGACCGGTCGTCGTGCAGGTGCTCGAGGGCGAGGGCGCCGTCGCGAAATACCGCGAGGTGATGGGGGCGACGAACCCGGCCCAGGCCGACGACGGCACCATCCGCAAGCTCTTCGCCAAGTCGGTCGGCGAGAACACGGCGCATGGCTCGGATTCGGTCGAGAATGCGAAGCTTGAGATCGCGCAATTCTTCTCCGGCAACGAGATCGTCGGCTAGGTCCGGGAGAGGGTGGCGTGAGCCCGCGTCTCGTCGTCGCCCTCGACGTCCCGGACATCCGCCGGGCCGAGGAACTGACCGAGCAACTCGGTCCCTTGCGCCCGGTCTTCAAACTCGGCCATCAGCTCGCCTATACGGGTGGCCTCGCGCTCGCCGAACGCCTGATCCGCGGCGGGCACGAGGTCTTCCTCGACCTCAAGCTCCACGACATCCCCCGCACCGTCGAGGAGGGCGTGCGCTCGCTCGCCGGCTTCGGGGCGAGCTTCCTCACGATCCACGCCTACCCGCAGACCCTTCGGGCAGCGGTGGCGGGACGGGGCAGATCGGGATTGAAGCTTCTCGGCGTCACGATCCTGACCTCGATGGACGACGCGGATGCGACGGACGCGGGCTATGCCGGTTCCGTGGCCGACCTCGTGGCCGCCCGCGCTGCGGATGCAGCGGAGGCCGGCATCGACGGCCTCGTTTGCGCCGCGAGCGAGATCGTGGCGGCCCGCCGGGCGATCGGTCCCGAGCGCCTCCTCGTCGTTCCGGGCATTCGCCCGAGCGGGGCGGAGGCAGGCGACCAGAAGCGGATCATGACGCCCGGGGAGGCGATCGCGCGGGGCGCCGATTACCTCGTGGTCGGCCGCCCGATCGTCGGCGCGCCGGACCCGGTGGCGGCGGCCGTCGCCATCACGGCGGAGATGGACCGCGCCAAATGTGGGCGGCAGCAGGAGACGGCAGCATGAGCCAGGGCCTAAGCTTCCCCGACCGCGAGACGATCGCGGCCATGACGGCCCGGATGCTGTTCGAGGTCGAGGCCGTGCGCTTCTACGAGGAGAAGCCCTTCATCTTCACCTCGGGCTGGGCGAGTCCGGTCTATATCGATTGCCGTCGCCTGATCTCGTTCCCGCGCGTGCGCCAGACCCTGATCGATTTCGGCGCCTCGGTCGTGCTGCGGGATGCCGGGTTCGAGCAATTCGATGCCGTCGCCGGCGGCGAGACGGCCGGCATCCCCTTCGCGGCCTGGATGGCGGACCGGCTGATGCTGCCGATGCAATATGTCCGCAAGAAGCCGAAGGGTTTTGGACGCAACGCTCAGATCGAGGGCCATGTGGTCCCGGGCCAGCGCACGTTGCTGGTCGAGGACCTCGCCTCCGACGCGGGCAGCAAGATCGTGTTCTGCAAGGCGCTCCGCGATGCGGGCGCGCGCGTCGACCACGTCTTCGTCGTTTTCTACTATTCGATCTTCGCACATGCTCCGAAGGTCCTGTCCGACATGGGCGTACAGCTGCATCACCTCGCGACCTGGTGGGACGTGCTCGCCCACGCGAAGGCGCAGGGGACCTTCGCGGCCCCGGTCTTGCGCGAGGTCGAGAGCTTCCTCCACGATCCGGCGGGCTGGTCCAAGGCGAATGGGGGCATCGACCGGGCGCCGGAATAGGGCTTGCCCGTGATCGACCTCCTCTACCGGGCAGCCCGACCGGCTTTTCGCCTCATCGATCCGGAGCGGGCCCATCGTCTCGCCATCCGGGCGCTCGCCAGCGGCATCGTACGGACCGGCAGCCCGCCAGACGATCCGGTGCTCCGCTGCCGGGTGTGGGGGCGGGAACTGCCGAACCCGATCGGGCTCGCGGCCGGATTCGACAAGCATGCGGAAGTGCCGGACGAGCTGCTCCGGCTAGGTTTCGGCCTGGTCGAGATCGGCACCGTGACGCCCCGTCCGCAGCCGGGCAATCCGAAGCCGCGCCTGTTCCGCCTCACCGAGGACGAGGCGGTCATCAACCGCAACGGTTTTAACAGCGAGGGCCTCGAGGTCTATGTGCGGCGCCTCGCGGGACGCGGCAGAGCCGCCGGCTTCCTCGGCGCGAATCTCGGGAAGAACAAGGAGACCGAGGATGCCGCCGCGGATTACGTGGCCGGCATCGCGGCGACGGCGCCGCTCGCCGATTACCTCGTCGTCAACGTCTCGTCGCCGAACACCCCCGGCCTCCGCGACCTGCAGGGGCGCGCCGCGATGGAGCGGCTGGTCCGAGCCTGCCAGGAGGCGCGCGCGCAGGCGGTGCCGGAGCCGGGTCGGCGGCCGCCGCTCCTCGTCAAGCTCGCCCCGGACCTCGACGAGGCGGGGCTCGAAGACGCAGCCGAGGTGGCGCTCTCGACCGGGCTCGACGGCCTGATCATGGGCAACACGACCCTGTCCCGGCCCGCCGATCTCCGCAGCCCGCATCGCGGCGAGACCGGCGGGCTCTCGGGACAGCCCCTAAGAGACCTCGCGACCCGCAAGCTCGCCGACCTCTATCGGCTGACCGAAGGCCGCCTGCCGCTGGTCGGCGCCGGCGGCGTCGCCTCGGGCGCGGATGCCTACGCCAAGATCAGGGCCGGCGCCTCGCTCGTGCAACTTTATTCGGCGCTCGTCTATGAGGGCCCCGGTCTCGTTCGGCGGATCAAGCACGACCTCGCCGCCCTCTTGCGGCGCGACGGCTTCGCATCGGTGCAGGATGCAGTCGGGGCGGATCACCGCCCCTGAAGGCTCAGTCGTCCAGCGGGCTGCGCTGGACGAGCTCATCCGTATCCGGAAGCGAATAGGGATCGACGCGTCGGCGCGCGCGGGACTCGGCCGGATTGGGCGCCTGGGACTGGGCCTGCGCGGAGGCGACGGTCATGCCGAGACGCTGGGCGAGGGAGATGGCGCGCGCCTCGCTGAAACGCGCGTTGCAGAAGCTGTGGCTGCCCTCGCGGGCATAGGTCCGGCAGACCATCTCGCGTTCCGACGAGAAGCTCGCCTGTTCGGCGACGAGCGGGCGGACCGCTTCCGGACGCGAGCGCTGGACCAGCACCTTGTAATTGTCCCGGACCGCCTTGTCGGCCGAACCCCGCGCGGCCTCGTACTCGCGCGCCTTCGGCGTGAGCTGCGCCGCCTCGGGGCCCCACATGCCCGCGGCGTCGGCCTGGCAGGTGGAGGTCTGGATGAGGCACGAGTCGCCCTTGGCCTTCACGAGGACGGCCTCGTCCAGGAAATCGACCTGGAGGGGGCAGGTCGAGGATGCCTCCCTGAGCTCGTAGCGGGCCACGCCATCCGGGCGTCCCTGCTGGACCAGCACAGCCCCCTCCGAGCCGCCGAGCGTTACGGAACAGGTCTCGACCGACTGAGACGAACGGCGGCCGGCGAGCGTGATCCTGGCGCGAAGATCCGAGCCGCCGGTCCGCTCGACCCGCATGGATCCGGCGGAGCCGTTCTGCTTCAGCTCACGCCCGATCACGGCATCTTCGGTCGGCACCCGCAGCACGACCGGACGGGCCTGCGGCGGCGGCGCGGTACGGCGCGGCTCGTCCATCGGCAGGGCTTCGGAGGGAGGCGGGGCCGGCCGGTAGCCGGGCGGCGGCGCCGCCGGACGGTCGGGTACGATGCCGAACAGTCGCTCGAAGAAGCCCTGGGCCTGAGCTGGGCTGCCCGCCAGAAGGAGAGCCGCAAAAAGGAAAGGCAGTCGAAGACACATCATGACAACTGCCTTGCCGCAGCTCTGCGCCGAAACTAGGGCCGATTAACACGTCGTAAGCCTTCAGCCAGTGCGCATATTGCAACAGCCTTTGGTCTCGGACCGAAACCCTTCTCTGGCCGCCCGGTCGCTTACGACAGGGCGGCGGTCCTGCCGACGACGGGGGCAGGCGCGCGCGCCTCCGCTGATGCCGCGACCCGGGGGCGCTGCCCGATCCGGAGCGCGAAGCCGGAGCCGCCCACGCATTCGAGCCGACCCGCCCGGTTCAAGGTGCGGAGGCTCCGACCTGGCCAGAGCGGCCCCGGCGCAAGGCTCGCGGTGACACGTTGCGCGAACCCTCGCTCGTCCAGCCGCGTGATCTCGGCGAGCGCGATGGCCCCGGCCTTCCCGTTGCTCGCATCCTGAACAGGTCGGACGAGCCTCGAGCCGACCTGGACGACGCGTCCGGCCGGCCGGGCGCCCGCCACGTCCACGAGAACCGGATTCGCGGCATGGGGCAGCCAAGGTCCGTGGAGAGACTCGGAGATCCAGAGATGCAGGGCATCGGAGGGCGAGCCGCCATCCCGTACGGTCGCGCTCAGCCACCAGCGGCCGTCATGCCGGAAGGGCGTGGCGTCGCTCGCCTCGACTCCGTCGAGAAGCCGGCCTTCATGGACCCAGCCTCCCGGGAAACGCGTCGCCCGGTAGAGATCGACCGAGCCGGCCGCATTCTCCGGGATCATCCAGACGTCGCCCGCATGTTCGAAGACGAACGGGTAGGAGAGGTGCGTTGCCACTTCCAGTACGGGATAGGGACTCCCTGCCGGGCCGGCCGTATCGAACGGCACGACCGAGATCACGCCCTTGCCGGTCCGGTGCTCCACATCCTGGACGAAGAGCCAGGTCCGCCCCTCGACTACGATCGGAAATGGGTCGGCATAGAAGCGAAGCCCGTCGTCCGGCAGGTTCCGCCAGCCGTCCGCGGGATGGGCGCCCGATTCGAGCGTTCCGGGTCCGTCGACGAAGCGCCACCCCGTCCGCCAATGCGGTGCGTGGGAGACGAGCCCGCGAAGCCGCCGCAAGGCGGCGCGGGCAACGGATTTCGCCCCTGACAGGGCCACGATCCCGCAATCCAGCTCCGCCGGGACGGCCTTCCGTCTGGGGATGGGGCGCTCCTGTGCGCCGGCGGCGGCCAGGATCAGGGTCGTGGTCCGGGCCAGGACGTCGTCGAAGGCGGAGGCGATGATGTCGGGCGTCTCCGTCCCGGGATGCCCCTCGGCCAGCGGCGCTCCGGTCTCGATATCGGTGATCGCAACGACCGGCGTACGGCCGGCCAGGAGCGAGGCGACCAGCGGCACCTCTCCGTTGGCACCGTCGAAGGTCAGTCGCCAGCGTCGCCGTCCCCCCGATGGCACGCCGCCCGTCAGGTCGAGGACGACGTCGGGCTGCACTCCGCCTCGGCCGACATGCGTCGTCAGGTCATCGGGGGTCACCGGGGCGAAGGAGCCGGGCGGCAGCCCGTGCACGATTCGCTCGAGGGCGAACAGGACCGCGACGCAGGAGGGAAGCGGTTCCGCATGCGGGGCCGCCCACCGGATCCCGACTACGAGATCCGGCTGCCGGCTCAGTCGCTCCAGCAGGTCGACATGCCAGCGGCGCGTCGACCCCTGATCGAGGCAGAGTTCAAGTCGCATGATCCGTCTCCGCCCAGAAGTGCCTCGGTTCGGGACGGCGCTGTCCCGGCGAGGCACGGGAATCCCGTTGCTCGGCTCCTGGTAGGAAAAAGCGGGCCAGGACCTGCCGCCGACGGTCCGTCGGGGCAGGGCGGGCAAGCTCCACAGGCGCGACGCGCCGACTTCAGGCCAATGCCGTCCCGGCCGTGGCGGCGCGCCCTGTCTCAGAACGGGATGGCATGCGGCTCGCGCTCTCCGGCCCGAGTGAGGTCGGCGCCACCGGGGCGCGCAGCCTCGCGTATCGCGGGCCCGTTCATGTCGGTCATCCACAGCGTCGAGCACAGGATTGCGGTGGGGCGGTCGCCCCGCGCAGAGCTGTTCCGTCACGTCGTCGGGCCCGCGTCGCTCGCCTTCGCGGCGCTGGCCATCATGGCGGCCGCTCTCCTGTCGTGGCTCGTCTGGGGGGTGTTTCCGTTCGCGCAGCCGAGCTCGCTCGGCCTTCATATGCGGCTCGGCTTCGGCACGGCGCTGCTCGTCGTCATCTTCACGGTCGTCCGGAACGAGCATCGGCTCGCCTTCCATGCGGCGGGCGAGAACACGCCCGGCCGGACCGGCCGCATCTGGAACATGGCCGTCTTCGTCCTGTTCGTGATGGCCTTCCTCACGCGCCGCGCCGAGGACCTGTCGCGCGGCACCGTGATCCTGTTCTATTTCTCCGGGTTCCTGGCGTTGTGGTCAGCCCGCAGCCTGACCTCCCGGGCGATCCAGGCGGCCAGCAAGGTCAAGGCAATCGTCGCCCAGCGCATCCTGGTCGTCGGGACGGAGGACGGCATCGCGGCCTTCCTCCGGCGTGACCAGCCCTGGAATCTCGGCTTCGAGGTGGTCGGGACGGTGTCCGTGACACCGGACGCCGCGGGCACCGGCCGATCGCCGTCGCCGGACCTCCTGCGCGCGGTCGATCTCGCGCGCGAGATGGGTATCGACGACGTCTATATCGCCGTCCCGTGGTCCGAGACCGAGACCATCGATCTCTGCGTCGAGGCCTTCCTCAACACGCCGATCGCGATCCACCTCGCGCCGGAACGCGTGCTCGACCGGTTCGATCAGGTCGCGATCTCGCGCGTCGGCGCGATGGCGAGCCTGGAACTGACCCGCCCGATGTCGCCGGCCGCGGTCGGCACGAAGCGCGTCGTCGACATGGTTCTCGCAGGGCTCGCGCTCCTCGCGCTTTCGCCCATTTTCCTCGTGGTCGCGATCGCGATCCGGCTCGACAGCCCGGGCCCGGTCTTCTTCCTGCAGACCCGCTACGGCTTCAACCAGCGCCGCTTCCGCATCGTGAAGTTCCGGACCATGCGGACCTACGCCGATTCCGGCGACGTGCCGCAGGCCTCGAGGCAGGACCCCCGCGTCACGCGCGTCGGTCGCTGGCTCCGCCGCACGAATGTCGACGAGCTGCCGCAGCTCATCAACGTTCTGGCCGGCCAAATGTCGCTCGTCGGCCCGCGTCCGCACGCCGTCCCCCACAACACGGCCTACGAGCGCCGCATCGCGCTCTACGCCCGGCGCCATAATGTCCGGCCGGGCATCACCGGCTGGGCCCAGGTGAACGGCTTGCGGGGCGAGACCGACACCGACGAGAAGATGAAGCGCCGGATCGACCACGATCTCTACTACATCGACAATTGGTCGATGCTGTTCGACCTCAGGATCATGTTGAAGACGCTGTTCTCGGCCGCCTCCTACCGCAACGCCTATTGAGATGCGGCCGCCCGGGGGAAGGGGCGGCTGAAAAAGGGCGAGCCGGCCAGGCCGAAACGCCACGGGCGGTCGGCCGCCTTCGAAATCCCGATCCGAGGTCCGGCAACGAGCGGCACGGGGCCGCCCCGTGCTTCGAGGGTGAAGGGCGAGGCGTCGAGCGCGAGCCCGTCATGGTCGCGGCTGATCCCGAGCGCCTGGCTGAGGCGGCCGGGCCCGGCACAGAGCAAGCGGTCCATGCTCGTCCCACGCCGCTCCCGCATCACCCCGACGTTCTTCGTCGGCTCGAGCGCGCGGATCAGCACGGCCGCGCCGTGGCCGGCGGGCCCGCAGACGAGGTTGAGGCACCAGTGGATGCCGTAGGAGCGATACACGTAGGCGTAACCGGCCGGCCCGAACATGGCCCCGTTGCGCGGGGTCGGACCTGACGCAGAATGTGAGGCTGGGTCGTCGCGGTCATAGGCCTCGGTCTCGACGATGCGCCCGCCGACCCCGTCCACGAAAAGCCTGGCGCCCACGAGATCGCGGGCCACCTCGACGACGTCGCGCTCGAAGAAGCTGCGGTCGAGCGACGTCTGTTGCGCGTGGCTGCGTTCTCCGCCACTCACGCCCGTTCCCGCACCCGGAGCCGTCATGTCCGTCCGCATTCTCGCCGTCCAGGAGGTGACGAAGCCGATCTCGTCGCCCATCCGGAACGCCTATATCGACTTCTCCAAGATGACGACGAGCCTCGTCGCCGTCGTGACCGACGTCGTCCGCGACGGTCGGCGGGTGGTCGGCTACGGCTTCAATTCGAACGGCCGCTACGGGCAGGGCGGCCTCATCCGGGAAAGGTTCGCCCCTCGCATCCTCGAGGCCGAGCCCGCGAGCCTGCTGGACGATTCCGGCACCAATCTCGACCCCGACCGGGTCTGGGCCGCCACGATGCAGAACGAGAAGCCGGGCGGGCATGGCGAGCGTTCGGTCGCGGTCGGCACGATCGACATGGCGGTCTGGGACGCGGTCGCCAAGATCGCCGGCAAGCCGCTCTTCCGGCTCCTGGCCGAACGAGAGGGACGCGAGGCCGATCCCCGCGTTTTCGTCTATGCGGCCGGCGGCTATTACTATCCTGGCAAGGACGACGAGGCCCTCCGGGCCGAGATGCGCGGCTATCTCGACCGCGGCTACTCGGTCGTGAAGATGAAGATCGGCGGCGCCTCGGTCGAGGAGGACCGCCGGCGCATCGAGGCGGCGCTGGACGAGATCGAGGGCGACGCCCAGCTCGCCGTCGACGCGAACGGACGTTTCGACCTCGAGACGGCCATCCGCTACGCCCGCATGCTGCGGGACTACCCCCTCTTCTGGTACGAGGAGGCCGGCGACCCGCTGGATTACGCGCTCCAGGCGGCTTTGGCCGAGTTCTATCCGGGCCCGATGGCCACGGGCGAGAACCTGTTCTCGCACCAGGATGCCAAGAACCTGCTTCGCTACGGCGGCATGCGGTCGGACCGGGATTGGCTCCAGTTCGATTGCGCGCTGTCCTACGGCCTGTGCGAATATTTCCGCACGCTCGACGTGTTGCGCGTCGCCGGCTGGTCGCCCGCGCGCTGCATTCCGCATGGCGGCCACCAGATGTCGCTGAACATCGCGGCCGGGCTCGGGCTCGGCGGCAACGAGAGCTATCCGGATCTCTTCCAGCCCTATGGCGGCTTTCCGGACGGCGTGCGGGTCGAGGACAGCTACATCACCATGCCAGACCTGCCCGGCATCGGCTTCGAGGGCAAGGCGGACCTGATCCGCGAGATGCGGGCGCTGGCGGAATAGCCCGGCTACGGAGCGAGCACGCCGTGAATCTGGGCGACGACCGCGGCCCCTTCGCCGACCGCAGCCGCGACGCGCTTCGTCGATCCCGCTCGCGCGTCGCCGATCGCGAAGACGCCCGGGCGGCTCGTTTCGAGAGGAGCGCCGGCCCGCCCACATCCCGCTCCCGTCGTGACGAAGCCCTTGCCATCGAGCGCGACGCAGCCGTCGAGCCAGCCCGTGTTCGGATCGGCGCCGACGAAGAGGAAGAGGTGGCGAAGCGCGCAATGGCGTTCGTCCGCCGATCCGCGGCGACGGAAGGTGGCGCCCGTCAGACCCTGCGTCCCGTCGCCATCCAGGGCGGCGACTTCCGTTCCGACGTGCAGCTCCACATTCGGAAGCGCCTCGATCCGGTCGATGAGGTATCGGGACATCGACGCCTCGAGGCCTGGCCCGCGCACGACGAGATGCAGCCGCTTCACCTTCGGGGCAAGATAGACCACAGCCTGGCCGGCGGAATTGCCGGCACCCACGAGCGCCACGTCCTCGCCCTCGCAGAGCTTCGCCTCCACGGGTGAGGCCCAGTAGGACACGCCCGCGCCTTCGAAGGCGGCCAAGTTGGCGATCTCCGGCCGCCGGTAGCGCGCCCCGGATGCGATCACGACCGTTCGCGAGCGGACGAGAGCGCCCGTCGTGAGTTCGAGCCTGAGGCCTGCTTCGGGAGAATCCGGCTCGCCGCAGATCAGGCGCCTTGCCTCCAGCGGAAGCGCGATCTCCGCGCCGAATTTCTGAGCCTGGTTGAAGGCCCGGCCGGCGAGCGCCTGCCCGGAGATGCCGGTCGGGAAGCCGAGATAATTCTCGATTCGGGCCGACGCCCCGGCTTGGCCGCCGATGGCGCGCTGGTCGAGGACGAGCACCGACAGGCCTTCCGATGCCGCATAGACGGCGGTGGCCAGTCCGGCGGGTCCCGCGCCGACGACGGCGACGTCGTAGACCTTGTCCGGATCGAGTTCGGGCGTGATGCCGAGACAGACGGCGGCCTCGGCTTCGCTCGGGCGTTTCAGCACCGTGCCGTCCGCGCACAACATCAGCGGAAGCTCGTCCGTCCGCACGCCGAAACGTTCCACGAGTTCGCGGCCTTCGGCGTCGTCGTCGGAATCGAGGACCGTGACCGGATAGCCGTTCCGGGTGAGGAAGCCCTGCAGCCGCACGAGGTCCCGGTGCTCGACCGGCCCGATCAGCACCGAGCCGGCGCCCCCGCCTTCGATCAGGCCGACCCGCCGCAGGATGAAGGCCCGCATGACGATCTCGCCGAGATCTGCCGAGCCGATCACGAGCGCGCGCAGATGCGCGGGGTCGTAGGGGAGGGCCCAGGCCCCGTCCGGGCCCGCCCGTCCCGCGGCGAGGGACGCGCGCCCCGACAACTGGCCGACCTCGCCGCTGAACTGCCCGACACCCTGGACCGTGATCAGCGCGTCGTGTCCCCGGCCGTCCCGCCGCACGACTTCGATCGAGCCTTCCAGAATGAGCCAGGTCGCGGCGTGGCGCTCGCCGATGTCGAACAGGACTTCGCCCGCCCCGAACCGTTTCGCCTCACCGCTCGCGAAGCGACGCGCCGTCGCGATCTGGGCGGGGTTCAGGACGGGGAAAAGCTGGTGCCGACGATCGTCCATCAGGCCCATGCTGGATACCGACGCTGCGTGGGGTTCGGGGTCATCATGACCGGCGCTCTCGTTCGATCCCGCTGGAGCAGCATTTGCCATACCACCAAGCCTGTTGCACCCCGATTGGACGCGTCGGACGGCTCTCTGCGAGCCCGGTATCGCAGTCTCTTCCAGACCCGCCGGGCATCGGCTTCAGGTCGTGGCAAATCTGATAGGGACCTGTGACGCTGCGCAACAGAGCCGCGGTGCGGTGGCGCTGCGGATTCGACAGCGACCCAGGCACGAGAGGGAGGAACCCATGATCCTGGAACTGGCGACGATCGACGTGAACGAGCACGCGGAAGCGGAATTCGAGGCGATCGTGGCGGCGGCTCGCCCGCTCTTCGCGCGCGCGAACGGGTTTCGCAGCTTCGAGCTCCGGAGATCGGTCGAGATACCTCGCCGCTACGTGCTGCTGATCGGATGGGCGACACTGGAGGACCACACGGTTGCGTTCCGGCAATCGGGGGATTGTGCCGAATGGCGCAGGCTGGTCGCGCCGGTCCTGGCGCGACCTCCCGTCGTCGATCATGCCGAGACCGTCCCGATCGCGTGACGCGGACGGGACGGTTCAAACGATGCGTCTGCCCCGCGTAAGCGCAGGGAGGCGCTGTCCTACTTGGCGAGCCCCATCTCCTTCAGGATGTCGCCGATTTCGGCATTGTCCTTGGTCATGAAGGTCGAGAAGCGGGCAGCGTCGGCCCAGACAGGTTCGAAGCCGCGGGACGACATGAAATCCTGGAACGCCTTGCCTTCATAGATCGCTTTCAGAGCGGCCTCGTAGCGTGCGGCGGCCTCCCTCGGCAGGCCCTTCGGGCCGGCCATCCCGCGCCACACGCCCTTCTTCCAATCCGAGCCGATCGCCTCGCTCAGGGTCGGGACATCGGGGTAGTTCTTGGCCCGCTTGTCGGCCATCAGCCCGATGCTGCGGATCTTCCCGGCCCGGGTGAGCGCATCGGCCTCCGGCAGCGAGCAGGAGACGAAGTCGAGCCCCGCCGCCGCAAGATCGGTCAAGGCGGTGGCGGCCCCGGTGCTCGGGACCCAGGGAACCGCGGCAGGTTCGATGCCCTGGGACTTCAGCATGCCGGCAAGCGCCAGGTGCCAGCTCCCTCCCTGGCCGGTTCCCGAGGCCTTCAGCTTGCCGGGATTGGCCTTGATGGCCGTGACGAGCTCCTTGAGCGTCTTGTGAGGGGAGTCGATCCTGACGTGGATCGCCGCCGGGTCGGCATTCATCAGGGCGAGCGGCGTGAATCCTTCGTAGGTCAGCTTGGTCAGGCCGACCCAGTGCATCATGTTGATCTCGAGCGTGATGAGCCCGATCGTGTATCCGTCGGGCGGCGCCGACGCGATCGCCGTGTGCCCGACGACGCCGCTGCCTCCCGTTCTGTTCACGACATTGACCGGGACGCCCATGTCCCGCTCCAGCGCGGCCGCGATGGTTCTCGCAATCGCGTCCGTGCCGCCGCCTGCGGCCCAGGGCACGATGAGCGTGATCGGCCTGTCGGGAAAGGCGGCACTCGCCGGTCCGGCCGGGATGCACAGGAAGGCTGCCCACAGGAGCATGGTCAGCCAGGCGCCAAAACGCTGAATCATTCCGTCGTCCCTCCCTCGTCCGGCGATCGCCCTTGGCGTCACTGGATCCTTTGCGAACGCCCGCATCCTGAACTGCCGCTCGCCCTCAGCCAAGTCGGGAAACGCGGTCGACACTTGTCGAGGACGGTGCCCGTTGCCGAGGAGGCCGTGAAAACCTCCCCAGGCCTTGTATTGTGGCCGCCCGGAGCGTCGGCTATGCCCCGATCAACCAGAAACGCCGTGCTCGAACGGTGGAATAGTTCGCCAGGGGGGTTCGCGCCGTGAAGTGTTTCGTGATTGGAGCAACGGGCTATATCGGCGGCTCGGTCGCGAGCCGCCTGATGGGCGCCGGGCACGACATCCTCGGGCTGACACGCACCAATGAAGGGGCAGCCAAGCTTCGGGAGATCGGGATCGAGCCGGTGATCGGCTCGCTGACGAGCTTCTCGCTGCTGGCCGACATCGCGGGCCGCGTCGACGCCGTGATCAACGCGGCGAATGCCGACGATCCCTATGCGGTCGAGGCGATCCTTCCGGTGCTGGAGGGAACAGGCAAGGCCTTCATCCAGACGAGCGGGTCGAGCGTGATCGCGGACCGCGCGGCGGGCGAGCCGAGCGACCTCGTCTTCCACGAGGACACGCCGTCTCAGCCGCTGCCCGAACGCCAGGGTCGTGTCGCGATCGACCGCCTGGTGCTGAGCTATGGCCAGCGCGGCGTCCGGAGCGTCGTGATCCGGCCGACGCTGATCTACGGACCCGGGCTCGGCCTCCACAAGGACTCGATCCAGGTCCCCCGCATGCTGGCTTTGGCGAAAGCGAAAGGCGTTCCGCTCCATATTGGCCGGGGGCTCAACGTCTGGTCGAACGTCCACATCTCGGACGTTGCCGACCTTTACTGCCTGGCTCTCGAGAAGGCTCCACCCGGATCGCTGTTCTATGCCGAGAACGGCGAGTCCAGCATGCGCGACGTGGCCGTCGCGATCGGGCGCCTCCTGGGCCATGGCGGCCGAGCCGAGAACTGGCCCATGGAGGATGCCGTCCGGGAATGGGGCATCTCCGCCTACGCCTCCTTCGCCTCGAATAGTCGCGTCAGCGCCGCCAAGGCCAAGGGCATGCTGGGCTGGCAGCCCCGAATGCCGGCGCTCGAGGACGAGATCGGCCGCATGTGACTTCGAATGGGAAGCGCGGCCCGCATCGTCTGGCGCTGCCGTGCGAGACCACCCAGATGACGCGGTGGTTGCAGACCGCTAGAACCCGACGCGCCATCGCCACCCTGTTGGCCCCACTTTGCGAAGCCGGTCGAAAGGCCAACCATGAAACCGATCGACCGCATCCTCGCCTATGCTGACGACCTGACGGCGATCCGGCGCGACTTCCATGCGCATCCCGAGATCGGTTTCGAGGAGGTGCGGACCTCCGGCATCGTGGCCCAGAAGCTCGAGAGCTGGGGTGTCGAGGTGCATCGGGGGGTGGGCAAGACGGGCGTGATCGGGATCATCGATGGCGACGGCCGGCCCGGCCCGACGGTGGGGCTGCGGGCCGACATGGACGCGTTGCCGATGCAGGAGACGAGCGGCGTCGATTACAGCTCGACCTTCGCCGGCAAGATGCATGCCTGCGGCCATGACGGGCACACCACCATGCTGCTCGGCGCCGCGCGCTACCTCGCCGAGACGCGGGCCTTCCCGGGCCGCGTGGTCTGCATCTTCCAGCCGGCGGAGGAGGGGCTCGGCGGGGCGCGCGCCATGATCGCGGACAACCTGTTCGAGCGCTTCCCGTGCCACGAGATCTACGGGCTCCACAATTCGCCGAAGGGGCCGCGCGGCGAGGTCGCCGTCCGGCCCGGCCCGGCCATGGCGGCGGCCGATTTCTTCGACATCCGGATCACCGGGCGGGGCTCGCACGGCGCCATGCCGCAGCACGGCAACGACCCGACCATGATCGCGGTCGCGATGGCCCAGGCGATGCAGACGATCGTGAGCCGGAACGTCGACCCGCTGAAGGCTGCGGTCGTGTCGATCACGCAGATCCATGCCGGGTCGGCCTACAACGTCGTGCCGGAGACGGCCCATCTCGCCGGCACCGTCCGGTGCTTCGACGAGGAGGTGCGCGAACTCGTCCGGCTTCGGATCCGGGAGATCGCGGCCGGGGTGGCGGCCGCCTTTGCGGCGACGTCCGAGGTCGAGATCCGCGACGTGTTCAGCGTGCTCGTCAACGGCGAAGCCCAGACCGAGGCTGCGCTCGAAGTCGCGCGCGAGATCGTCGGCCCGGACCTGACCCGGGTCGCCTCCGAACCGATGATGGGCAGCGAAGACTTTGCCGACATGCTGCACCAGGTACCGGGCGCCTATTTCTGGCTCGGCATGACGCCGGGCGCTATGGTGCACAACCCGGCCTATGTCTTCGACGACGGCATCCTGCCGATCGGCTCCTCGCTTCTCGCCCGCCTGGCCGAGCGCAGGACCGTCGCGCTGTCCAACGCCAGCTAAGCGCCGCCCTCCTGGATGGCGGCCAGGAAGGCCGCGCCGTAGCGCACCAGCTTGCGGTCGCCGACGCCCTCCACGGCCCGCATGTCGGCGAGCGTCTGCGGCCGGCGCTTGGCCATGTCGATCAGGGTGCGGTCGGGGAAGACGATGAAGGCCGCGACCCCTTCCTGCTTGGCGAAGCTCGATCGCACTTTGCGCAGCTGTTCGAAAAGCTGCGATTGCGTCTCGTCGAGCCCGTCGAGCCGGTTCGCGCGGGCCTCTCCCCTCGGCCGTCGCGAGGCCGTGCTTCGCTGAGCGAGGCCCCTGAGCGCGATCCGCTGCCGGCCGAACAGGATCGCCTCGCCTTTCTCCGTCAGCCGGAAGCCGCCATGCTCCTCGCTCGTCTCGCCGAGCGCGCCGGCCGCGAAGAGCTGGCGGATCGTGCCCTGCCAGGCGCGGCGGTCGCGGTTCTGGCCGATGCCGAAGGTCTTGAGCTGGTCATGCCCGTTTCGCACGATCACGTCGGTCGCCTCGCCGACGAGGAGCGAGGCGAGATGGGCCGCTCCGAAGCGCTGGCCGGTCCGGGCTACGGCGGACAGGATTTTCTGGGCGTCGATCGTTGCGTCCTGGAGCGGCTCTTCCGCCTGGCAGAGGTCGCAATGGCCGCAGGGGCCGGATTCCTCCCCGAAATAGGCGAGCAGCGACTGGCGCCGGCACGCGGCGACCTCGCAGAGGTCGAACATGGCGGCGAGGCGGCGATGTTCGACCCGGCGGCGCTCGTCGCCGACATCCTTCTCGTCGATCTGTCGGCGCCGCAGCACCATGTCGTCGAGGCCGTAGAGGGTGAGGGTGTCGGCCGGCAGTCCGTCGCGACCGGCACGGCCGATCTCCTGGTAGTAGCTCTCGATCCCGGCCGGCATGTCGGCATGGACGACGAAGCGCAAGTCCGGCTTGTTGATGCCCATGCCGAAGGCGACGGTCGCGACCATCACGACCCCGTCCTCCTGCAGAAACGCATCCTGGCGGCGACTGCGCAGGGTGGCATCGAGCCCGGCATGGTAGGCGAGCGCATTGTGGCCACGGGCGGAGAGGCTGGCCGCGAGCCGCTCCGTGCCGTTCCGGGAGGCGGCATAGACGATACCGCTCGAGCCCTGCCGCTCCCGCACGAAGGCCTCGATCCGCTGCGAGGGGCGGTCCTTCGCCTCGAAGCGCAAAGCCAGATTGGGCCGGTCGAAGCTGTGGACGACGGTCCGGGGCGGGTCGGGGAAGAGTTCGCGCGCGATGTCGGCCCGGGTCGCGGCGTCGGCGGTCGCCGTGAAGGCCAGGACCTGGATCTCGCCGAGGCTCTCCCGAACGCGCGAGAGTTGGCGGTATTCGGGCCGGAAGTCGTGGCCCCATTGCGAGACGCAATGGGCCTCGTCGATCGCGAGGCGGCGGATGCCGGCGCGCCGGAGCCGCGCTCCGAGCCCGCCTGCCCCGAGCCGCTCCGGCGAGACGAAGAGGAGTCGAATGGCCCCGGCGTCCAGCCGCTCCATCACGTCGCGGCGGGACAGGTCGTCCTCGGCCGAGTTGAGGCTCGCGGCCGCGACCCCGAGCGCGACCATCTGCTGGACCTGATCGCGCATCAGCGCGATCAGCGGCGACACGACGACCGTCAGCCCACCATCGACGACGGCCGGGAGCTGGAAGCACATCGACTTCCCGCTCCCCGTCGGCATCACGGCGAAGACGTCCTCGCCGGCGAGGATCGCGGCCACGATCTCCTCCTGGCCAGGCCGGAACTCGTCGTAGCCGAAGACCTCCTTCAGGGCCGCCCGCGCCGCCGCCATCGTGGCGGAAGGCGACCGGGGCTGGACCGAAGGGGAGGGCGCGAGGGCGTTGGTCCACTCCATGCTTCGGCCATAGCGTCTTGCCGCCGTAAACCCAAGCCGGGCGCCCGTCCTCGCCTGGGACAACATGCTATTGTTCGGTAGTAAGAACGGTGACGGAGTGCCGCACCACGATCTCTCCCATGTCTCAGACGTCGACCCGGTATGCGGTCAGGTGTGCGACACCCGGGCCGTCCTGCATATCGAACGGATCGTTGACAGGGTCGCCACCCGAGGGCATGTTCCTCGTCAGGGACGGTGCTTTCGGCAGGTGTCGTCAGCACGGTTGCAGGGATGTCGCCCATGCGGTGGACCGATCTCTCACGATCTCGACGCGGCCGGCGCTCCATGACCGCCAGGAGTTTTGGCGCGGTCCTGCTCTGCCTGGTCACAGCGGCCGGAGTGACCGTGGCGGCCTTTCCTAGGAATGGGGCAGACGCACCGACCGAGGAGGCGAACCCGGCGAGCCTGCAACTCGGCCCGGCCGCCGCCGAGATCCGCCTGGAGGGCGGGATCACCGAGGGCACGGCACGCCGTTTGCGCCGCATGCTGCGCACCCATCCCGAGGTGAAGCTCGTCAGTCTCACGAGCGAGGGAGGCCTCGTCGACGAGGCCGAGCAGATCGGCGACATCGTCGCTGCGCACGGCCTCTCGACCTACGTTCCGGATTATTGCGTCTCGGCCTGCACGCTGGTGTTCGTGCGGGGTCAGGAGCGCCTGATCGCGACAGGTGGCCGGATCGGTTTCCACGCCCCTTGGGTTCCGGACTCGTCCGGCCGCGAGGTCCAGGTCGGAAGTGAGGAGGAGACGCAATCGTATCTGTCGGCCGGGATTGCGCCGGATTTCACGGCCCAAGCCATGCAGGTTCCGTCGTCGGATGTCTGGTTTCCCGATCCGCCGCGTCTCCTCGCGGCCCGGGTTGCGACGTCGTATGTCGATCCGACCGACCTGCCGCTCCGCATCGACCGGCTGCCCCCGACGCAGCGTCGCTGGGCCTCCGCGATCGAGCAGCCTTAGCTGGCGCGGGTCTCGTTCCCGGGGGGAGGGCGCTACCGCATCACGAAATCGGCGATGACCTTTGCGTTCAACGCGATGATCACGGCCGCGATCACGAGAGAGACGGCGGTGATCCAGCGCGGCGCCCTGAGGGGTCCCATCTTGGCGCCGCTCGCCGTCAAGAGGACGAGCGGCATCACGGCGAAGGGAAGTTGCAGGCCGAGCACGACCTGGCTGAGGATGAGCAGCTTCGCGGTGCCGCTCTCGCCGTAGATCACGGTGACCACGGCGGCCGGGATGATGGCGATCCCGCGCGTGATCAGCCGCCTGACCCAGGGAGGGACCTTGAGGTTCAGGAAGCCTTCCATGACGATCTGGCCGGCCATGGTCGCCGTGATCGTCGAATTCAGGCCGCAGCAGAGAAGAGCGATCGCGAAGAGGGTGGGCGCGAGCGTGGAGCCGAGGAGCGGCGTGAGGAGCGTATGCGCCTTGTCGAGCTCTTCGACGGCGGTGTTGCCCGATGCGTGGAACGTCGCAGCGGCGAGGATCAGGATGGACGCGTTGATGGTGAGCGCGAACATCAGCGCGATGGTCGAATCGAGCGTGGCGTAGCGAAGCGCCTCGCGCTTTTCCGGAACCGTCTCACCGTAGGCCCGCGTCTGCACGATGCTCGAATGCAGGTACAGGTTATGCGGCATCACCGTCGCGCCGATGATTCCGAGCGCGAGGTAGAGCATGTCCGGATTGGTGACGAGCTGCGTCGTCGGTGCGAAGCCCCGGATGACGCCCCCCCAATCCGGGTCCGCCATCGCGATCTGGATCAGGAAGCAGACCCCGATCACGCCGATTAGGACGATGACCATGGCCTCGATCCAGCGGAATCCCTTGTTCTGCAGGTAGAGGACGAGAAACACGTCGAGCGCCGTGATGATCACGCCGAGCTCGAGCGGGATGCCGAACAGGAGGTTCAGCCCGATCGCCGTCCCGATCACCTCGGCCAGATCGGTCGCGATGATGGCGAGTTCGGCGAGGAGCCAGAGCGCCCAGCCCACGGTGCGCGGATAGGCGTCCCGGCACGCCTGGGCGAGGTCGCGTCCCGTCGCGATCGCGAGCCTGGCGCAGAGCGCCTGCAGGATGATCGCCATCACGTTCGACAGGAGCGCGATGAAGAGGAGGGAGTATCCGAACTTGGACCCGCCCGCGAGCGAGGTCGCCCAATTGCCGGGGTCCATATAGCCGACGGCGACCAGGTAGCCTGGGCCGAAGAAGGCGAAGGCCTTGCGCCAGGGCGGCCCGGTTACGGGGATCGAGCGATGCACGTCCTCGAGCGAGGCCGTGCCGCGCTCTCGACGCCACGCGCTCGGTGCCGGGGCGGCGGTTGGCAGGCGTTCCAGGATGGCGGACATCGACGTCGCTCGCACGCCGGCACTCCAGGCCAGCAGCGCGATATAGCACATGCTATGATCCCGTGTGCAACCTATTTTGTGATGGCTGGGCCCACCGGACTTACGGCCGGGCAGCCGCGGTCACACGTCGAGATTAGCGACCGAGAGCGCGTTCTCCTGAATGAACTCGCGTCGCGGTTCGACGACGTCGCCCATCAGCTTGACGAACAGGTCGCCCGCATCGACAGAATCCTTGACCTTCACCTGCAGGAGCGAGCGAACGCTGCGGTCGAGCGTCGTCTCCCAGAGCTGCTGGGCCGTCATCTCGCCGAGACCCTTGTAGCGTTGCAGCGCGATGCCCTTGCGGCCGACGCTGGTGACCGCGTCGAAGAGCGACAACGGACCGTGGATGGGCACCTCGTCTCCCTTGCGGGTCAGCGTCGCCGGCCGACCGTAGATCTCGGCCATCGCCTCCGAGCGCTCGTGCAGGAGCTTCGCCTCCTGCGAGGCGATCAGGACGCCATCGAGATGGGCAGCCTGGGTCACGCCGCGCAGCGTCCTGACGAGCACGTAGCCTCCATCCTGCGCCTCGCCCGTCCAGCCACTCTCGAAGTCTTCGGCGAGTTCGTCGAGGCGGGTGGCGAGGGCGGCCGCTACGGTGTCCGCCCGTTCCGGATCTTCCGCGACTTCGGGGCTGAGGGCGCCCACGATGGCCGCCTGTTCGACAATGGTGCGGTCATAGCGGCTGTGGAGAGCCCCGATAACCTGCCGGACGTGCCGGGATTCGTCGATCAGCCCGCGAAGCTGCGGACCGGCGAATTGAGCCCCCGAGGCGAGCCGCAGCACCGCCCCGTCGACCCCGGCATCGACCAGGAAGTCTTCCAGCGCGCGCTCGTCCTTGAGGTAGGTCGCGGACTTGCCGCGGGCGACTTTGTAGAGTGGCGGCTGGGCGATGTAGAGGTGGCCGCGCTCGATCAGCTCCGGCATCTGGCGGAAGAAGAAGGTGAGCAGCAGCGTACGGATATGCGATCCGTCCACGTCGGCATCGGTCATGATGATGATGCGGTGATAGCGGAGCTTGTCGGGGTTGAAGGCATTCGGCCCGTCGCCCCTCCCGATCCCGGCCCCGAGCGCAGTGATCAGCGTCCCGATCTGGTCCGAGGACAGCATGCGCTCGAACTGGACGCGCTCGACATTCAGGATCTTGCCGCGGAGCGGCAGCACGGCCTGGAAGGAGCGGTCGCGGCCCTGCTTGGCGGAGCCGCCGGCGGAATCGCCCTCGACCAGGAGCAGCTCGGACTTCGCCGGATCGCGCTCGGCGCAATCCGCGAGCTTGCCCGGGAGCGACGCGATCCCGAGCGGGTCCTTCCTGACGATCTCGCGCGCCTTGCGGGCCGCTTCGCGGGCCTTGGCCGATTGCACAACCTTGCCGACGACCTTCTGGGCCTCCGACGGATGCTCCTCGAGCCAGGTCGACAGGCCCTCGTTCAGGATGCTCTCGACGACCGGGCGCACCTCGGACGAGACGAGCCGGTCCTTGGTCTGCGACGAGAATTTCGGATCCGGCACCTTCACGGAGACGATGGCGGTGAGACCCTCGCGGCAATCGTCGCCGGTGAGCGAGACCTTCTCGCGCTTGGCGAGGCCCGAGCTCTCGGCATAGCCCGTGATCTGGCGGGTGAGGGCGCCGCGAAAGCCGGTCAGGTGGGCGCCGCCGTCGCGCTGGGGGATGTTGTTCGTGAAGCAGAGGACGCTCTCGTAGAACGAATCGTTCCACCAGAGCGCGACCTCGGCCGAGATGCCGTCCCGCTCCGCCCGGACGACGATCGGCTTGTCGAGGAGCGCCGTCTTCGAGCGGTCGAGATAGCGCACGAAGGCCTCGACGCCGCCCTCGTAGATGAGCTCCTCGCGCTTGATGTCGCCGTGCCGGGTGTCGGTCAGGACGATGCGCACACCCGAATTCAGGAAGGCGAGTTCGCGCAGCCGCTTCTCCAGCGTCGCGAAATCGAACTCGACCATGGTGAAGGTCGCGGTCGAGGGCAGGAAGGTGACCTCGGTGCCCCGCTTGCCCTTGGCTTCTGCCACGACCTTCAGGTCCTCGACGGGCTCGCCGTGGCGAAATTCCATCGCGTGCTCCTGATCGGCGCGCCAGATGCGCAGCCGCAGCCATTCGGAAAGCGCGTTCACGACCGAGACGCCCACGCCGTGCAGGCCGCCCGAGACCTTGTAGGCGTTGCCGCTCTCGTCGGTGTTGTTGAACTTACCGCCGGCATGGAGTTGAGTCATGATGACCTGGGCGGCCGACACGCCTTCCTCGGTGTGGATGCCGGTCGGGATGCCGCGGCCGTTGTCGTGGACCGTGCAGGAGCCGTCCGGGTTCAGCGTCACCCCGACTTCGGTCGCGTGGCCGGCCAGCGCCTCGTCGATCGCATTGTCCACCACCTCGTAGACCATGTGATGGAGACCCGACCCGTCATCCGTGTCCCCGATATACATGCCGGGCCGTTTGCGGACGGCATCCAGTCCCTTGAGGACCTTGATCGAGTCGGCGCCATAGGCATCGGGCTGCGGCGTCGTCTCTGCCATGATGGGGGTGACTTCCTTGCTTCGGATATCGGCGCCGGACCGCGCAGGGCGGACGCGCTCGATTCGCGCCTTCTCTATCTAGGCGCTTCGGGCCCGGATTTCACCCGCGCCCCCGCGGACGCGCGCGAACCATCCCGCATTTCGTGCCTTCCACGCGTTGGTGCTGCTTGAGACCAGGAACAGGGCGCACGAGGCAGCGTTCGGACTCAAGACTGGAGACGGCGATGTCTGACATGCAATCGACCCACGAGATCGCTGAGGCGACCAAAACCGGCTCTAGGCAAAAGGACCCGTCCGCACCGGCCGCGGAGCCGCCCGTGGATGCTGCGACGGTCGAAGAGACGACCTCTGACGCGCCGAGACAGGTGCTGCCGGATGGCCGTTAAGACTCAACCCTCAAGTGAAACCCTGGAGCGGACAGCGTGGCAGACGGGACGACGAATCTCAGCGACAAGGCTCTCGCCGTGTTCGCATTCGCAGCCTACCACCAACTCGGGAGCGGCCAGCCCGTGAAGAGCGTCATACGCGATGACGGCCAGGGGCACAGGGCCGATGAGGCCGGCGTCGCCGAACTTCAATCTGCCGGGCTCGTCGAACCCGGCGCCGGTGAGATCACCTTCACGTCCGAGGGCCTGACTTTCTTGTCCCGTGCGATCGAGGGGATGAGAACGGCGGGCCTCCAGTCCTGACGGGCAGCGGGCGGATGAACCAGACGGACCGAGATTGCAGAAGGAGCATGGCGGGCGTCGTGGCGCATTTCCGCATACTCGCCTGCGCCCTTGCCCTTGCGGTGACGCTCGGTGCGGGCTCGCTCGCCGCCCTTGAGGATGCCGATCGTTCGGCGGCGCGCTCCGTGATCGAGAAGCAGATCGACGCTTTCCGGCGGGACGACGCTGCCGCCGCATTCGGGCTCGCGGCCCCCTCCATCCAGGGGATGTTTCCAACGCAGGAACTCTTCCTCGACATGGTGCGCCGGGGTTACGCCCCGGTCTACCGGCCGCGGAGTTTCGAATTCGGCCCGGTCCGCGAAAGCGGCGAGGGAATCGAGCAGGCCGTTCGGGTGCAGGATGGGGAGGGCGTGGACTGGGACGCAGTCTATTCCCTCGAACGCCAGCCCGATGGGACGTGGCGCATCTCCGGCTGCCGGCTCGTGAAGCGTCCGGGCGAGGCGGTCTGAAGCCGCCGACCCTCAGTTCACGATGCGTATCCGGGCGCCGCCTCGTCTCTCGACCAGGCTGAACAGGGTTCGGGCGTGGCCAGGCGCGAGGCGGACGCAGCCATGGCTCGCCGGCCGCCCGAGCTGTCTCACGGCAGACGTGCCGTGGATGGCATAGCCGCCGTAGAAGAACAGCGAATACGGCATCGGCGCCATTCCGTAGGTTCGCGAATGCCACATCCGGTGCATCCGCTGCACCCGGTAATGGCCGGCGGGCGTCCTGTATCCTGCCCGCGCGGTCGAGACCGGCCAGGTGAAGGCGAGGCGGTCGTCGACGAAGACGCTCATGGTCTGGCGAGCATTGTCGACGCGCGCCAGGATACCGGCCGATGCCGGTGAGGCCCCCAGAGCAAGGGCGAAGATGGCGAGGAGAAGACGGGCTGAACGCATGGCAAACTCACGGCCGGAGCGCCGAAGGCGCCCAAGGTGTGTACGCATCCCCGAGCTTTGTCCCTCGCCGGCGGCGGGATTGTAAAGCTCCGTCCTGTGCTTGTTCGGCACAGGGTAAATGGCGGCCATTGACGGCCCCGGCCCATCCCCCTACATCGGCGCGTCGCTTCGGCGACGGGGCCCAGGTGGCGGAATTGGTAGACGCGCTGGTTTCAGGTACCAGTGGTGCAAGCCGTGGAGGTTCGAGTCCTCTCCTGGGCACCAAACGCCGCTAAGTGTTTGGCGCATTGATATCGTAGGCAGATTCGGGACGGACCGGTATACATCACCGGGATACACGCTCGATGGGCCTTCATATGACGACCGCGTCGAAACGCCGCGATTCCGACATGCAGCAGTACCAGCGGCGCGTGCCGAAGGAGGTGCTCGAGAAGGCACGAGGGCGCGTTTACCCAATCGTACTTCCAAGGGTGGGCGCCACCGCAGAGGAAGTCGTTGACGTCAAGATTCGGTCGGCAGTTAGCTTCTCACTACGAGTCGCGGGACAAGCCGCTGGAAAGATCCGAGCTGCAGCCGTTAACGCACAGCTCGACGTCCTGTTTGCGGGCGTTCGTGCAGGCCCAGTCGACCTTACGCACATGCAAATCGTAGGGCTCGCAGGGGAAGTCTATCACCTGCTCTTCGACAGCTTCAAAGCTGAGCCGGGCCAGCCCGAGCACTGGGAAGCCTGGAAAGCCTTCACGTGGGCCGCGATCGAAGGACGAGTAGCCAATCCACCGTCTGCCTCCTGGCGCGAGTTCATGCTCGATTACCATTCCGCACATGGCCATTTCGGCGTCGATCGTGGTCCCGAGCTCTTGGATGCGGTCGAAAGGCTGAGTCCAGGCGATAACGCAAACAGCCTTGAGCTTCGATTTGGGGACTTAGCGATGTGGGTTCTTGCCCGTCATGGGCTCGAAATCACTCCAATCAGTCGCCGGAAGCTCCTGTTCCAAATTGGTGAAGCTTCGCTCCATGCCGGCTTGCGACTGAAGCGGGCGGCCCAAGGAGACTACTCTCCCGACCCAGCAGAGCAACGCTTTCCAGCCGTAACCTCGCAAGCACCGGGCAACGCAATCCTTTTGACTGGCCTCTTCGAGGATTGGTGGCGCGAGGCGAAGGCAGCCGGGCGTAAGCCCAGCACATATCAGAGTTACGAGAAGGCGGTCCGATACCTTGTCGAGTTCCTGAAGCGCGACGACGCCATGAGTGTGACGCCGAAGGACATCGTTGCTTTCAAGGATCACCGGCTGAAGACACCCGACAAGCGCACCGGCAAGCCTCCTGCACCGAAGACCGTGAAGGACAGCGACTTGGCGGCTCTGAAGACGCTATTCGGCTGGGCGGTTAGCAACCGAAAACTGGCGTCGAACCCGGCGGCCGGGATGACGATCAAGGTCGGCAAGACACGTCGCGTGCGGCCTAAGGGCTTTGTTGAAGCGGAGGCCCACGCGATCCTCTCGGCAGCCTTGCATTACGTTGCAGGGAAGCGCGAAGGGGCCGGCACTGCGGCCGGGAAGCGCTGGCTGCCTTGGCTATGCGCGTTCAGCGGCGCTCGCGTTGGCGAGGTGGGCCAGCTGCGGCGGCAGGACCTTCGGCGCGAGGGCGATCTCTGGGTGGTCAAAATCACGCCCGAGGCCGGCACGGTGAAAACCGACGAGGAGCGGGACATTGTCCTTCACCATCAGCTTGTCGAGCTTGGTTTCCCAGCCTTTGTCGAGGCGAGCGCTGAAGGTCACCTCTTCCTTAAGCCGGGAAAGGGGGGCGACGTGCTCGGTCCACTTCAAGCGTTGAAGAACCGCATGGTCGAGTTCGTCCGACCGATCGTTCCTGATCCGAATGTCCAGCCGAACCACGGCTGGCGGCATCTGTTCACGACCAAATGCGTGCAGGCCGAGATCAATCCCCGCGTCTACAATGCGATCATGGGCCATGCCGGTCGCACGGTGGCCGAGGGCTATGGCGACGTGACTTTGAAAGCGATGGCTGCGGCAGTCGGAAAGCTGCAGTCGTTCGACCTCGATCGGCTGCGAGCGGTCAGGTCTGACAATGAGGCGGCCGCGTGCGCGACGAACGCCGCTTTGGTGAAATCCGTCCGGGAGTAATCAGGTCTGTCATAAGGCACAGCTGCCTCCTAGATTAACACCGCTCTGCCGTTTGTCGACGTAAAGCCTTACTCCACATAGCAGCAGCCCTCCCGTCTTCTTCCTGATCTGCGAGCGGACTGTTCGCGTGACGCTGCTACGGTGCTGCTGACAGAGGCGGATCCGCTCGCAACGCCTTGGCCCTGTTCGGCCGGAGCGTTTCCGCTCGATTAGCGAGCGCAGGACAAGGCCAGCTGCTATTGCTACCAGCACCTTGTGGGCACTGCCGAACAGGGGGCACAGTTGCTGCGAAAGATCAACGAGGCCGAGCGCGGATCCACGGTTGATGTCACCTCGCCTGCCGCCGCGGTTGCGATGTTGGCAGCCGGCAAGCTCAAGGCGTTCGCCGGAACCATTGACCCGACTACGGGCGAGTATCTCGACGATGTCTACGCCCAGAACAAGAGCCTCGCCGAGCATGTGGCGGCCGATTATCACGGCCGCTTTCTGATCGAACTCGTGCAGAACGGCAACGACGCCCATCCCCGCGAGCGTCGAGACGGCGCCATCGAGATCCTGCTCGCCGAAACCGAGGGCGAGCATGGAACGCTGTACGTAGCGAACGGCGGCAACAGCTTCAGGTTCGAGGACGTGATCGCGCTGTCGCGCATCGGCATGTCGAGCAAGCCTCCGGGCGAGGCGATCGGAAATAAGGGGCTCGGCTTCCGGAGCGTCAGTCATGTCTGCGACGCTCCCGAGATCTACTCGCAAGCGGCTCCAGCGACCTATGGATCGAGTTTCCAGGGCTTTTGCTTTACTTTCGCGACGCGAGCGGAGATGGCGGGACTCATCGCCGACGCACGCACGCTCGAACTTGCTTCCAACGATCTTCCTATCTTTTTTTTGCCTCGGTGGCTGAACAAGCAAAACCCGACGATTCGGTCCTTCGCTGAACGGCATTTTGCCTCTGCTGTTCGACTGCCGCTTCGAGACAAGGCTTCGCTGCAGGCGGTTCACGAGGAGATCGCGGCCCTAGCCGACGATAGCGCGCCGCTGCTGCTTTTTCTCGACCGCATCGCCACCCTCAATGCCAGCGTCGTAGGGCCGGATGGAGAAATCAGGCCCGTCGCTCGACTCTCCCGTGAGGAGAAGCGAGTCTCTGGCGCTCGCGTCCATGCAGCTGTTTGCGAACTCGCTTCCTCGCGCTGGTTGATCCTGCGCGACCAAATCGATGAGCCTGCCATGCAGGGCGCCATCGCTGAGGGTGTGGAGGAGAAGCAGCTCCACGGCAGCTGGAGCGGCTGGCGGGGAAACGGTGAGGTAGCACTCGCGCTTCGCCTTGACTCCGACGTAGCGTCTCCCCGGCTCTACACGCACTTGCCCATGGGAGAGGGGGCGGCCGCCCCCTTCTCAGGACACCTGCACGGTACCTTCTTCCCGACATCAAACCGGAAGGCGCTGGATGCGTCCGTTGCCTTGAACCGTCTTCTGCTGTCCCGCTCTGCCGAGGTCGCAGCACGAGCGGTGCGCTGGCTCACCGACGATGAGGCCTGGAAATCAGATGCTCCGCTGTCCCGCGCGGAGCGAGCCCGTGCCTCGGCAGACCTTCTAAGCTGGCGCACGCCCCAGAGCTTGGTCGCGACACGATCGGACGATGCCGGCGCGCTGGACCTGGGCCGCCTAACCGTAGCCGCTCTCGAGCGAGCGGCGGGCACGGCCTTCGCTGCCATAGCCGTGATCCCGTGCTCCGCGATCACTGGGAAAGAAGAAGGCGTCGCCTGGAGAATGGCTGCGCGGGCGCGCGCTGCATGCGAAGAGACCTCGACTTTCGACCTCAAGGCGATCGCGACGCACGAGCGTGCAGCCGGCGCGGCGATCATCTGGCCAGGCTTGGGGGCTGAACGGGCACGAAGCCTCGCGGCATTCCTGAAGCTGCACGCTTCAACGAGTTTCCGCGACAGGCTGACGGCGGTGGAGCGCGCCGACATCGCTGCGGCGGTGGCCGGCACCATTCGCGCGGGTACCCGCCCCGACATTGCGAGGTGGACTTCCTTCTATCGGGACCTCGCATCCTTCTTGGCCGACGCCCCCCAAGCCCTGCGGACTAAGCGCATAATCTTATGCGACGATGGTAGCGTACGAGGAGGCTTGGCCGACAACGCCGCTAAAGAGGTCGTGGGCGGACGACGCCGGCGACGGAGCCGAGGGGAAGGCGTGGAGCCGTCGCTGTTCTTCCCGCCTGCGCTCCGAGTGCTTGGCGAAGGTGAAACCGAGCACCTCGAGCAATTGGTGGTTCCCAGGCAGCTCGCCGGCTACTTCGCGTTCGCGGCAAGTGCGCTTCCTTGGAACGGCCCCCTTCGCACAGCGCGCGAGTTCCTCGAAAAGGTCTCGGTCGCGGCCTACGACGGCGAGGCGGTGCTCACCCGCATCTCACAGGTCGTGAACGCGGGCGCGACAGTCGAGCAGGCCGTCGCCGGCCTACGCTGGGCGTTCACGATTTGGCGCCGCGCAACTGACGCGGGAAGATCAATCAAGGTTGACCAGACATATCGCCTACTCGTCCCGAACGCGGAACAATCACTCGTACCGGCGACGGAGGCAATCTTCTCGGAAAGCTGGCCAGACTATCTGCTTGGCAAGCGGCTTAACGCCTTCCTCAACGCCGCACCACCCGATCTCCCGGACCTCGCTGAGCTCAGAAGACGGCGCTTGGCACCCATCGACCACCGCGCTTTCGCGCGCGCAAGGATCCCGCAATGGGCGGAGTTCCTCGTAGCGCTGGGTGTGCGACGTGGGCTGCAGCCGATGGCGTTGCCCGCCATGCCGCGTGCCCGCGCCTGGGAGGTTACGAGCCTCGGCTTTGCCTCGGCGCTCGGGGTCAGCGAAGCGGCGGTGGAAGAGTGGCGCCGTGACCTAAAGGAGAACCTCAGCGACAGCCTTCGCCTCACCTACACCACTTTTTACAAATTCCGCGGCCCGCTATGGTGGTTACCCGGGCAAGGCGACCACGAACTGTTCAGTGACGATTGCCGCGAGTTATATGCAGCGCTCGTCGTAGAATGGCTGACGACTGTACCAGAGGAGATGCTGCGGATAACCCTTACACACGAATACTTCAACGAGACCCACATCTGGTCGACGCCCGCGGGCGCTTTCGTACGCTCCGCGGAATGGCTGCCGGCCGACGATCCGACCCCTGCCGGTCCGGTGCGGAGGCATTACCGGCCGGCCCATGTGTGGGTGTCCTCCGGGAGTGATCGTTACCCGCCCTACCTGCGCCAGATGGCGATGCAGCCGCATCGCACGATTGAGCGCCGCCAGCCGGAAGCGCTCAGGCAGTTAACAGACTGGGGTAAGCTGCGGGTCCTGGGGTCCCGAGACACCTTGGTCGAGCAACTCGGCTTCCTTACCGAGCAGTTCGCGGCAGGCGTGGTCGGTCGCTACTATGAGCCGCAGCTCGCCAATCTCTACGGCGCGACCTGGCGCGCGGTCGCCGACCGCCACGCAGCGGAGCCCGCATGGCCTGGAGCTGCTCCGCCAGGGCTGAGGGTCCTGGCGCGTCGCAACGGCGAACTCACGGCGGTCACACCCGGCGCGAACGGCACAGCGCCCGCTTTCGTCCGTGACACCGACGACGAACTTGCCCCAAGCCTCGTATCGAAGCTCGATGCGGTCCTGATCGACATCAAGGGAGCCGATCGGACGAGACTTGGCCGTGCGATGGACGCGTTGTTCGGCAAGAGCGTCAGGCGCCTATCTCAGCTGCGGTACCGGGTGCGCCTCGACGACCAGCCGCTCGATGAACTCGACCGGGTTGAAACCATCGTCGCTGCCTGCCCGTGGCTGCGCGCCATGCTCGCGACCGCAATGGAGGGGCTGCGCGGAACGGACGCGTGGCAACTCCCTGCCGACCGCACTGGCGTTCTCGACCGCCTCGCCCGCGTGTCGTTTCACGTTGGCCAGACGGTGGTATTCGAAATCGACGGGGTTTCGGTCGCCGCTCCTGCGGACCGCTCGGCCTATCTGTTCCGCACGACTGGTGGCGGGCCGCTGGTCGTATTGCTCCATTCCGGGGCAATCGACTGGTCCTCGCTTGACGAATGCCTGCCCGCGATATGCGAAGCGATCGAGCTGCCATCGGTTGTGACTCTGATGCGTCTTCTTGCCTGGACGCTGCGCGATGCTGGCGAGGAGGTTGGGGAAGCGGTCGTTGACGGCGAGAGTATCGGTATGCTGTGCCGGGCGCTCCGGCTTGAGCGAACCGCGGAGGCGGCCGTCGGTTCGCTCGTCGGTGCTCAGGTTGACGCGCGCTTACCTTGGGTGCGGGCCGTGCTCCACTACGCCGGCGGCGCAGCCGCCGTAGCATCGCTACACGAGTGCGAGCTTGGGCGCGGCGAAGACGTCACAGGCCTTGTGTCCGATATCGCTCGATTGGTAATGGGGCTCGGGTTTTCCCCCGACGACGTTTTCGCGGCGGCGCGTCGCGCTCTCTCGACGGCGCAGTTTCGCGAGCTGCTCGAACTTGAGTTCGGAGCCTTCAACGAGAGCCTTGCCGCGACCGGGAGCGAGGCCGTCGTGCACCCGGAGTTGCACGCGTCACAACTCGCCAATTACGTCGTCGAGCACGAAGTCGCCGTCATTGAGGCGCTTCGGAACATCGTGGTCGATTGCCTCGCGCGTTTCGAGCCGGAGCCGCGGTACCAGCAATGGCGCGATAGCCTCCGTGCTCTGCCCCCCGACCCGGCCTGGCTGTTCATCTACCATTTTATCCCCGAGCCGATCCTTGCCGCGCACCTCCAAGGTTGGCTGGCCTCGCTCGGCGCGCCAAGCCTCGGCGCCAATCCCCGTGGTCTCGAGCCGCTCGCCGACGTCCGCGCGAAGAACGGGACGGCCCTGGGCCGTTTCGCTGCCGCGGCGGCGCCGCTGGTCCGTGCCTGGTGGATGGGGCCGGCCGAGACTCTCCCCGAGCATTGGCGCGATGCGCGTGCCGCGGAGCAAAAGCTCCGCGCGGCGCTGGACGCGGCCGGCACCTTCGACGCGGCGCCCTTGGACGAGGCGGCACTGATCCTTTGGGCCAAAGTCTTGAAGCTCTGGCCCGCGAACATGCCGGCGTCGCTCGACCTCGCCGTTCTCGAACTAGACGCCCAAGCAATAAACGCGGCGGAAGCAGCCGCAAAGCGGGAGGCGGAGGAGCGCGCGGCCGCCGCACGTTCAGTCCGCTTGAATGGGCGTGATATCGACCCGGCGAAGGCAGACTGGTCGGCGATCTCGGCGGAGATTGCGGCCAACCTGTCGAGGCAGGCAAAAGGTGCGCGGCTCACCGCACCTGCCGGTCTGGCGCCGCCTGCGAAGCGGCCACCGCGAAAAGCCGGCGAGCGACTGCAGCGCGATCCGGGGAGCGGGTTGGACCGGACTCCTCCCCTCAAAAAGGAGATGATCGGGCGCCTCGGCGAGCTGGTCGTCTACCACTGGCTGAAGGAGCGCTATCCCGCGCAGGACATCGACAAGGCCTGGGTGTCGGGCAACGCGACCCACCAGCACGCCAAGCCGGGATCCGACGGCTACGGTTATGATTTCAAGCTCGAGCTCGACCGGCGCACCTGGCTTATAGAGGTTAAGGCGAGCCAAGGCGACAGCTGCCGATTTGAGATGGGAGAGACCGAGGTTCGGGAAGCGCGAAAGGCAGCACGGCCCCGGTCGAGAGACAAGTACGTCGTCGTATACGTCGCGGACCCGGGCAACTCGGCCGCGACCCGGATTGACGTGTTGCCGAACCCGATGAGCGACGAAGCCTCGGGTATGCTCGAGATGTTGGGCGAGGGAATCCGCTACGGGTTCAGGCGCTCGCGGCCGGGATGAGCGAGCAGTATCCAAGCGCGATCCGGGCGCCCTGCCGGCGGGCTTAGTCGTTCCCAAGTGCGCCCAGCAGCGCTTCGGGGCTGAGGAAGCGTACCCCGAACCGCCGTCGCCGTAGTAGTGCGCCGACCGCGATCGCAATCGAGAGGGTTGCAAGCGGAGCGTCGAGCTTGTTGTAGCCGTATCGGCTCGGTCGCGACCATCGTTTCCACCGTTGGTTTCGAGCGGATCAGCCGCGGTCCGATAAGCTCAGCGGTTAGGCCGCTCCGAGAGGCTGAGGCGCACTCGGGAAATTGCGGTTCTAACCCATTGCCGGCGCTCGGAAGGTCCGCACCTGGGCAGGCCAGCTTTGCCGGTCGTCGAACCAGCGACTCTGATCCGCTGCAGCCATTGGGAATGTTCGCCCGTGGGCGGGCCATTTTCCCATCACTTCGAACCGCGAATTTGACCCCGAACATGGCCCGGGACTCTCCGCTTCGCGAGCAGCGAACGCGGCCTGCCGAATTTTGTCCTCTTTTTCATTCAAACGTGTTCAAGGCCACGTTGTTAGGTTAGGTTTGTCCGGCAGTCGGAGTGCTGCGATTGGGCAAAAGACACGCGTGAATAACCGAGATATCGTCCAGCGACTCTGGGGGCTGTGCAACGTCCTTAGGGACGACGGCATCACCTATCATCAGTACGTCAACGAACTCACCTATCTGCTCTTCCTCAAGATGGCTCAGGAGATTGGATCCGAACAGGATCTACCTGAGGGTTATCGCTGGAAAGACCTTGTCAGTCAGGCTTCTGCCGTCCAGTTTGATTTCTACCGCCGACAATTGGTGATCCTAGGGACGACCGGAGATTCGATCATCCGCACCATCTTTGCCAACCCAACCTCGCTGCTGCGCCACCCGGAGAGTCTTTCAACCCTGGTCACGAAAATAGACGAGATTGATTGGTATAATGTCCGGCGGGAGGGATTAGGCGATATTTACGAAGGCCTTCTCGAACATAACGCCGGCGAGAAGAAAAGTGGTGCGGGGCAGTACTTCACCCCACGCCCGCTGATTGAGGCGATAATCAGCGTCGTCAAGCCGCAGGCGAGTGATGTCGTTCACGACCCGGCCGCCGGCACAGGCGGATTTTTAGTGGTCGCTAACGACTACGTTTCAAAGTCGGGGACGAACCGAGCCGGTCCGACATTCTTCGGCGTAGAGCTGGTTCAGGACACACACCGCCTACTGCTAATGAATGCGATCCTGCATGGGTTGAAAGGCGAGTTCATCCACGGAGACAGTTTGTCGGCGGAGGACGCCGCAAGGATCCCACCGGCTGATATCGTCCTCACGAACCCACCGTTCGGCACGAAGCGTGGGGGCGGCCTGCTAGGGCGCAGGGATCTTCGGCATCCGACTACAAGCAAGCAGCTCGCGTTTCTCCAGCACATCTATTTGGGACTAAAGCCGGGCGGCCGCGCAGCTGTCGTGGTTCCGGACAGTGTGCTTTACGAGGGCCATGCGGGTAAACAGGTGCGGCGCGACCTGTTAGATCTGTGCGATCTCCATACGATCCTCCGCTTGCCGGACGGCATCTTCTATGCCAGCGTCACAACTAATGTGTTGTTCTTTAACCGAGACAAACGTAGTGCAAACGACGTATGGATATACGACATGCGGTCTAATATGCCGGTGTACGGGAAGCGATCGCCTCTCCAACGCAAAGACTTTAAGGATTTTGAAGCGGCGTACGGTCCCGATCCGAGAGGCCGCGGCCCGCGTAAAGACCAGGGCGTGCGTGGCCGCTTCCGCCGGTTCACCCGTGATTACATTGAGGGACGCGACCTTGACTTAGCCATTAGCTGGCTCCGCGAAGAACGGCATGGCGGCGAGGATTTACCAACGGACCTGGACGAAGTCACCGTCCGCTTGCGCCTCCTACTCGAAGGCATGCTCGAGGATTTCGAACAGCTTGTGGAAGACCTTCCGGCGGTCGACTTGGAGCCGCGAGAATGACAGACCGGCCGCTGCCCGAAGGGTGGGCTTGGATACCGCTCCGGGCGGTGATGAGCATCGCGGGTGCAGCTGTCCAACCCCGTACGTCGCCCGAGCAGGACTTCAACTATGTGAGCCTAGAAGATATTGAGGCTGGGACTGGACGACTGTTCGATCCGGGCCCGACGCTCGGTCGCGACATTGCGAGTACAAAAACTTCGTTCCAAGCCGGCGACCTATTGTATGGGCGGCTCCGTCCTTACCTGCAGAAAGTGATAATCGCTGAATCGGAAGGTGTAGCCGCGACGGAGTTGCTGGTATTGCGTGTGCAACAGAATGTAGATACCGAGTTCGTTCAGGAGGTTTTTCTTGGGCCTGATCATCGGGCCAGCGTATCAAAACTCATGTCTGGGGCGCGAATGCCTCGAGTGCGGGCCGAGCAACTCCTCGATCTGCAGATCGCTCTGCCACCGCTCGAATTACAGCGTGTCATTGTGCGGGGTCTCAGCGTTCTTCGTCACCAGGTAAGCTCCTTGCGGAGGCGGATAACCGACGGCCTCGCACTCGTAGATCAGTTTGAGCGACAACTGCTCTCGTCCGCTTTCGACGGATCTTTAGTCGTGGGCAATCTTTCCGACATCGATGCCGCTTCCGGAGGATCGCCCCTAACGGCTGTCGTCGCGGCAAGACGCATGCAGTGGGATAACCGGTTCATCACCGACAGTGCCGATGGGAATAAGGCAAAGCGCTCATATCCAGAGCCAGCAGCGCTGAATATCAGAGACCCATCAGCACAAATACCATCCACTTGGGCGTGGGCCAGCCTGGAACAGCTCGCGTCAGCCACAGATCCCATCTGTTACGGAATCGTCGAACCGGGTGATGAGGTAGAGATCGGCGTGCCGATGGTACGCATTCAGGATCTCGCCTCGAACGGAATTGACCGCAAGGGCATGCGCAGGGTCACACACGAAATTGATGGGCGCCACCCTAGATCCCGGCTCAAGGGTGGCGAGGTGCTGATTTCCCTGGCCGGCAGCATCGGGCGTGTCGCGCGCGTTCCGGATGATCTGGCGGGGGCCAACATTAACCGCGCCTTGGCCAAGGTGACGCCTCTGGACACCGATTTGGGTGATTGGATCACTCTTGCGCTCCAGTCTCCTGCGCTTCAGGACTGGTTGACCTCCAGCGCCCGGGGAGCGGCGCGTGACATTTTGAACTTGTCGAGGCTAGTCCGCGCACCTGTCCCTTTGGCGCCTCCGGCCGAGAGAGTATGGCTTACCCGACAACTTCGTCAGCGTTTGGAGAGAGTGGCGTCAATGCGGTCCAGGTTCCGGGCCGCGGATGTCGCCCTTAGCAGCCTCTGGTCGCATCTGCGCGCTAAAGTCCTAGCAGGTGACGTAACTCTTTCTAATCCAGAGGACGAGGCCGTCGCGGCTGCGCGCCGAACTCGGATTTCGGCCCCACAGCTAAAGCGAAAGGGCTCAAGAAGGAAGGCGAAACAGGTGGCAGTTCGCAAGTTGAAGTCAGGAGGTCCCGAATCACGGCGGAATCTCACAGAGGTTCTTCGGACGTACGCTGATGGCTTGGAGCCACTACGACTTTTAGAAGTGGCCGGGTACGGGCTACAGGATGTGGAGCTATTTTTTAAAGACCTCGCAGACGCTGTAGCCTCTGGAAAAATCAAGGAGCACCGCTCTGATAAGGACTGGCCTCGGCTGGTGGTCGGCTGAAATGAGAGTCGATCGGCTTTATCTCTCCAACTTTCGAAATCTGCGTGACTTTCTCATCGACTTCGATGAGGGCAGTGCACGGACGGTTTTGGTTGGCCGAAACGGCGTTGGAAAAACCAATATCTTGGAAGCCCTGACATCTATTTTTAGGCAGCTGGACCTTCGAGCGAAGCCAAATTTTGCCTACCGCATTGTGTTTTCCTGTAACGAATATCGTGTTGACGTCGAAGCAACGCCCGCAGCTGAACCGGAAGCGGCGGGCACCTTTAGCATGACTTACAAAATAGCACCCATAGTGCCCGGACAAGAGCCTGTGTTCGACGATTATTCCGAGGCGGGGTTCTACCGATTTCACGGTGTGAACCGTGTACTACCAAAGCATGTATTTGGGTATTATTCCGGGACCTCGCCAAGATTGAGGAGTCTATTCGTTGAACATGCCGAGAGATACCGGGACGAGCTAATTGCAGGCGAGGAAGATACGATCCGCTCTCTCTTCTTGGCTGAAGACTGGCACAGTCAGTTCGTACTGCTAGCCTTTTACGCAAAGCACGACCCGGAAATACGGGCCTTTCTTTCTGATCAGTTTGGGATCGAAGAACTAGAGTCGGTGCTGTTCGTGCTCCAACAGCCGCATTGGTACAAGACCGACCCGCCTTCCGAAGTGCGTGAACGGGGCGACGAGCGTTATTGGTGGGCGGCTGGGACGGTGAAGCGTTTGCTTGGCGAGCTGCATTCCGTCTCACTGGCGCCCATGAAGACGAAAGAAAGAGTGCCGGTTGGAATAAAGCGGCACAGCACACTTGAGAGACGCTACTGCTATGTACGGAGCGCAGATGACCTAACCCGGCTTGCAGCCGGCATCGATCCAAAGGAGCTCTTCAAGCGCCTTGAGAGCATGGTCCTGAGTGACCTGCTCCACGAGGTGCGCATACGCTTCAGGGTGCGTGGCAGTGAAAATTCTTTGAGCTTCGTCGACCTCAGCGAGGGCGAGCAACAACTTCTCACGGTACTGGGCCTTCTGAAATTCACAAATCAGGATGAGTCCCTCTTTCTGTTGGACGAGCCTGATACTCACCTCAACCCCGCCTGGTGTCTCGATTATCTAGACATCTTGACCAGATACGGCGGCGGGCTGACCCGCAGTCAAATCATCATGACAACCCACAGTCCCTTGGTCTTCGCAGGATTGAACGCGAATGAGGTCATCATCCTCCAACGGCGTGACGAGGCAGGCAGGATCGAGGCGGAACATCCCTCGTCGAACCCAAAAGGGATGGGGTTTTCTGCTATCTTGACAAGTGAGTTCTTTGGCCTTCGGTCCTCTGTAGATCGTGCCTCGCTCACCCTTTTGGATGAGAAGCGACGACTCAGCGGAGTTGAGGGTCGAACCGCGGGACAGGAGGCGCGGCTTCGGGAGCTGAATGCCGAGATCAGCAAGTTGGATTTCACCCATACCGTCAATGATCCACTTTACAGCGACTTCGTCCGCGCAATGGCCGACATTGAACAGGAACAACCCGAACTGGGCCAGGCGGTCCTCACTCCGGATGCGCTTGAGGCAAGGCGGAAGCGGGCCACAGAGGCTCTAAAAAGGGCGCAGAAACGCCTGGCCCCATGAGGTATATCAAACAATCCGACCTCTTGAAGTTCGTTTCTGACCAGTGGAGGGAGGACGCTGCGGCTGCTCTAGACATCCTAAGCAAGTTAGAGGGCGCAGCACGACCGAAATTCATCGGCGAGAATTATGCAATCTGGAGTCAGCTGAAAGCATGTATGTCGGCTCTGTCTCACGACAAATGCTGGTATTCGGAGAAGCGTATTGCAGTCAGCGAACTCGAGGTTGATCATTGGCGGCCCAAGAGCAGGGTGACCGGTGCTGACCCACCGCACAAGGGGTACTGGTGGCTGGCGTTCGACTGGAAGAATTTCAGGCTGGCCTATTCACTAATCAACAAGCGTCGCACAGACGTCCGCGAGGGTAATGTTCAAGGCAAGGGATGCCATTTTCCGTTGATCGACGAAACAGCTCGGGTTCCAGACGCCGTTAGTGCGTCCACCGTGGGCGAGCGCCCGAAGCTGATTGATCCCTGTGTCGCTTCGGACGTTCTCTTGCTGGACTACGCAGTCGAGGATGGCTTAGTGGTCGAACGGTTTAAGGCTGCAGACGACGAACTAAAGTTTAGCCGAGCCAATGAGTCAATCGATCTTTTTCACTTAAACGAGGGTAATCTGATTGTTGACCGCCATGAGCTGTTTGTAGCCATTAATCACTGGGCGAGGAAGATTGAGGACCTTGAACAGAGGCGGGCTGCTGACATCTTAACGGTCTCTCAAGAGGCTGAATACGACGACCTGATCAATCGGGTCGGCGATTATATTAATGCGTCTGCGCCTTTCTCTGCGTTCACCCGCGCCTGTCTCAAACAAAAGGGCGACTTAGGTTGGAATTTGGAGCTACTGGCCACATCATGATCCCAAGTTTGAAATCGGCCCGAACGCGGCACCGCCGCTTGCCTCCGCTTTCGGACCAGAATCTTCAGTCTGCTCGTGGCGCAAGTTGCCCCTTGCCAGGTGATCGTAACGTCAGCGCATACCCTGTCGTGGCGTCACATTGGCCTGCCTCGGACTCGTAACATCTGGGTTGACGCCCCCTATTTGTGACAGGGTAGCGTCGGGCGTAAACCTCAATGTGACACCCCCAATGGCCCGCATCGGTTACGCCCGCGTCAGTTCGCTCGATCAGGATCTCGAAGGGCAGCTTGCCCGGTTGAAGACAGAGGGTTGCGGCGTAATTCGCGCAGAAAAGGTCAGCGGAGGGAGCCGCGAGGGTCGGGCCGAGTTGGCGACCGTCCTGGAATTCTTGAGGCCGGGCGACGAACTCGTGGTCACCCGCCTCGACCGGCTCGGCCGCGACACCCGCGACGTGCTCAATCTCATTCATGAAGCCGAGCAACGCGGCGCGTTCGTCACGGTGCTCGACCCGCACGTATCGACCCGAGGCGAAATGGGCCACGTCGTGCTTACCGTGCTCGGCATGGTCGCTCAGATGGAGCGGCGCTTCATCAAGGAGCGGCAACGCGAGGGCATCGAGCGGGCGAAGGAGGTGGGCGCCTACAAGGGCGGGAAGCCACGGCTCGATCACGACCGCATCAGGGCGCTTCATTTTGCCGGTAGTGGTCCTGCGGAGATCGCCAGGGCAGTTGGGTGCTCACGCATGCAGGTGTACCGGGTTATACGAGTTTAGCCCGCGTTCAATGAGAAGGTTAGCTCCGAGCGATAATGGTGGGCGTCAAGACGAGCGTCTGCGAACGGCAGGTCGGCCCAGCGATATGGAGGTGCGCTTTCGCATCCAAGCCAGTCTCAGGGTCGGCTTTCGACTTTCCGAACGGAGCACGAGACGAGTTCGACCTCGCCGCCGCAGCCCAGAACCTCAGGAAGCCTGCCGAGCCGGACTCGATGCCGACCCCGGCCCCGGCGTAATAGGCGCCGGGCCCTCACACATCAGGATCGGTTGTCGAGATCAGCAGAGCCGAACCGACTTTTCAACGGTATCTGCCGAGAGCGGACATTCTCTGATGTCTAGCCTTGCAAGGACGGCGAAGCCGCTCCGAACCATATGCGGCACCAGTGAGGCTCCGTCACCATCTTACAGCAGGCCGGTGCAGTTCTGGAGCCGGAGTCAGTTCTTCGAATACGAGAAGGCGGCACCATTTGACCTCGTGATGTTTAATGATGCCACTCGCTCGGAAGCATTCACCACATCTGAATGTGAACTTTTCTTATGGGCCGACCGTGTCGGCTTCGCCCTAGCGATCAATTCGGCGCTAGCGTCGACCGTTTTACGGGTGCGCCTCCGGCAAAGCGACGCACGTAACCCGCCTCCCGTCAGCGCTGGAGCGTCGAATCGAAGCTCTCGCCCATCTCCGCCTGCCCGATGATCTGCGCGGTCCTGTCGTGGCCCGCGTGAAGCACATGCGTCTCCAGATCGCGCAGCGCGCGGCTCAGGGGATACTCGTCGAAGAGGGCCGTCGAGCCGGCGGCATGGATGATCTTGTGAGAGAGCTCGAACGCGACGTGGGCGATGGTCGATTTCGCTGCCATGGACGCGAGCTCGGCTTCCACGACGGGCTTCGTCTTCCAGCAGGTGATGGCATGGTGGAAAAGGGCGCGCGCGGCTTCGAGCTGGATCTTCATCTCGCCCGTGCGCATCTGCACAATCCCGTCGCGGCCGCGGCCACGCTGGCGGGCATAGTCGAGATACCAGTCGTACATGCCCTCGGTCGCCCCGAGATAGGTCGCCGCGAAGCCGAGATGGAACTTGCCCTGCCAGCGCAGGCGGGGATAGGCGCCGGGTTCGCCGAGGAACTGCTTGTCGGTCACGAAGACGTTGTCGAGCGTGATGATCGGCGATGGGGCCGCCCGCATTCCGTTCGGACGATACCAGGTGTGATCCATCGTGACGCCCTCCATGCCGGGCTCGATGATGATCATCTGGTGATTCTGGTTGTAATCCTCGGAGCCCTCCAGGGCCACGAAGATGATCGCGAAACCCATCGCGGCGCCGTTCGTGGCGTAGTTCTTTTCGCCGTTGACCACGAAGCCGCCATCCACCTTCTTGGCAGTCGTGTTCATCATGTACATGTGCTTACGCTTGGCCTCGCTCCCGACGAAAGCGCCGAGAAACGGCCGCTCCAGCATGGGGTCGAGATAGCGCGTCTTCTGGTCTTCGGTGCCGAGGACCTCCAGGCACCAGGCGGTGTGATTCGTTACCTGGACGCAATGCGCCGTGCCGGCGCATCCCTGCGCGATCACACGCTGGGCCTGCAGATAGGTCGCGGGATCGTCCGTATCGAGATTGCTGCCGCGTCCCCCGCGCTCACGCGATAGCGTGTTCCGGAGCCAGCCGCCCTCGTGCAGCTCCTGGATGTTCTCCAGCGGCATGTCGCAATCCACGTCATAGGCGCGGCCGCGCTCGCGGAACTTGGTTACGGCGAGCTGGCGCAACGCCTTCATCTCGTCGGTGTGAAGGGGCCGTTCGGGATCGATGGGGCGGTCCATCAGGTGGTTTCTCTCAAGCATCTTCGGTCTCTCGGCGTGTGGTTTCGGCGTAGTGGCAGGCGACGAGGTGTCCGGGCGCGATCGTCCGCAAAGACGGCGGCTCGCTGCGGCATCGGTCGCGGGCAAGCGGGCAGCGGGTGTGGAACTGGCAGCCCGGGGGAGGGGCGAGCGGTGACGGGATCTCTCCCGAGACCGGCGGAACTCTTGAATGGGGCGTCGCGGCGGCGATCAGCGCTAAGCTGTAGGGATGGCGGGCATCGGTCAGCAGAGCTGCCTTTGGGCCCACCTCGACGAAGCGTCCCAGATAGAGCACGCCGATTTGGGTGCTCATGAAGCCGATCACGGCGAGATCGTGCGAGATCAGCAGATATGTCAGCCCGAGCCGGTCCTGAAGATCCCGGAGCAGGTTCAGGATCTGCGCCTGGATCGAGACGTCGAGTGCGGAGACGGGCTCGTCGAGGACCATCAGCCGGGGCTCAAGCGAGAGCGCGCGAGCGATGGCGACGCGCTGCCGCTGCCCGCCCGACATCTCGTTCGGGAACCGATCGGCGGCATTGCGGGGCAGGCCGACCGCATCCAGCAACTCGGCGACACGGGACTCCCGAGACGCCTTGTCGCGATGGGTGCGGTGAATGCGGAGCGGCTCGTCGATGATCCGGCCGATCCTCATGCGCGGGCTCAGCGCGCTGTAGGGGTCCTGAAGCACGGGCTGGAGCAGGCGCCGGAAGGCGAAGCGTTCGGTTGGCTTGTGGGTGGTGATATCCTGGCCGTCCACGACGATTTGTCCCGAGGTCGGATCCTCGGCCGCCATGATCATCTTGGCGGTGGTCGTCTTCCCTGACCCGGATTCACCCACAAGGCCGAACGTCGTTCCTGCCGGGATGTCGAAGGAGATCCCGGCCACGGCGTGCAAGGGTTCCGGCCGCCCGAACAAGCCACGCGCGACGGGATACGTCTTGCGCAGGTCGCGGACGGACAGGAAGGCGCTCATCCGACTACCTCGTCGGCGTACCAGCAGGCACTGCGGCGCCTCAGGTCGTCTGTGCCGAACCAGGCGGGGTAGTCCTGCCGGCAGTGCTCCGTCGCACGAGGGCAGCGGGGCTCGAAGCGGCAGCCTGGCGGGAGGCTGGAAGGGGAGGGGGGCTGCCCCGAAATCAGCGGCAGCCTCTCGGCGCCGGTGCCGAGGCTCGGCAGCGCCCTCAACAGGCCCTCGGTATAAGGGTGGGCCGGGCGGGCGAAGATCTCGGCGACGGGGCCCTGCTCTACGATCCGGCCGGCATACATGATCGCGACTTCGTCGCAGAACCGGGCGACCGTGTGCAAATCATGCGTGACCAGGATGATCGCCATCCCGGTCTCGCGCTGGATGTCGCGAAGCAACCCGAGGATCTGCTGCTGGACCGTAACGTCGAGGGCCGTCGTCGGCTCGTCGGCGATCAGGAGCTTCGGAGTACAGGCGATGTTCAGTGCAATGGCAACGCGCTGCCGCATGCCGCCGGAGAATTCGTGCGGATATGAGCCGAGCCGCTTATCCGCTGCCGGAATGCGGACGCGCCCGAGCGCCTCGACCACCTTCGGCCGTCGCACCGCGGCCGTCCGGTCACCGAGGTGATACTTGAACATCTCGCCGACCTGATCCTCAATGTCGAAGAGCGGGTTCAGAGACGTCATCGGGTCCTGCACGATCATGCCGATCTTGCGCCCCCGGATGGCCTGCATCTCGGCAGGCGTCTTGGTCAGCAGGTCTTCGCCCTCGAACAGCACCCGGCCGCCGCCGACATGACCGTTCCCCGGCAGAAGGCGGAGGATCGAGCTGCAGGTCATGCTCTTGCCGGACCCGGACTCCCCGACCAGAGCCAGGGTCCTGCCTGCCGCGACCGTGAAGCTCACGTCGTCGACGGCCGTGACGATGCCGGCGCCCGTGGACAGCCAGGTGGTCAGGTTTTCGACCCTGAGGAGCTCGTTCATCCTACCACCTCCGCCGGAGGCTGGGGTTGAGACGGTCCCGGAGCGTGTCGCCGAGCAGGTTTCCGGAAAGCACGGTCGTCATGAGCGCGAGGCCCGGGAAGATCGAGATCCACCAGGCCCGCTCCAGATAGCCGCGCCCGTCGGCGATCATGGTGCCCCAGGACGGGTCGGGGGGCTGAACGCCGAGGCCCAGGAATGACAACGTCGCCTCCAGGATGATGATGAGGCCGACGTCCAGCGTCCCGAGCACGATGAAGGTGCCGAGGACATTGGGCAGAATGTGATGGGCGACGATCCTGAGGCTGGAGGCACCGCCGAGCTTCGCCAGCATGACGAAGTCGCGGTTGCGCAACGACAAGGCCTCGGACCGGATGACCCGGGCGAACCGGGCCCAGTTGGCGAGGCTCAGCACGATGATGATGTTGGTGAAGCTCGGACCGACTGCTCCCACGAGCACGAGGGCGAGGATCACGGCCGGGAGCGAGAACTGGACGTCTGCGATCCACATCACGAGGCGGTCGACCCATCCGCCTAGATAACCGGCCACAAGCCCGACCAGCGTCCCGAAGGTGCCCGCGAGCGCTACCGCGCAGCCCGCGATGAAGAGCGAGACTTGCCCGCCCCAGATGACACGTGACAGCACGTCTCGGCCGAGCTGGTCGGTGCCGAACCAGTTCGCGGCCGTGGGCGCCTGGAGCGCCTTCTCGAGCGCGATGTCGTTCGGGTCGTAGGGTGCGACCCATGCGGCGAAGGTCGCGCTGCCAAACACGATCGCGAGAAGGACAACCGCGACCCAGACCTGCAGCTGCCCGAGCCAGCGAGCCGAACGCACGGCTGAGGCGACCGGGACGGACCGGTCCTTCGCACCCGTGGGCCGGAGCGTCGGCCGCTCGATGGCGAGGGGCTCAGGCATACCGGATCCGCGGGTCGATATAGGCGTAGAGGATGTCGACCGCGAGATTGATGGCGGTGAACATCAGGGCCGACAGCGTCACGGCCGCCTGGACCACGGCGTAGTCGAGGTTCGAGATCGAATCGAGGATCAGCTTGCCCATGCCAGGCCAGGCGAAGACGGACTCGATCGACACGGCTCCGCCCATCAGGATCCCGAACTGCAGGGAGGCAAAGGTCAGGACCGGGAGAGAGGCGTTCTTGAGGGCGTGCTTGTAAATCACGACCCGCTCCGGGACGCCCTTGATGCGGGCCATCCGGACATATTCCGAGGTCAAGACCTCCATCATGTTCGATCGCGTCAACCGCATCAGGCCGGCGGCCGAATACCAGCCGAGCGCGACGGCGGGCAGGATGAGGTATTGCGGCCCACCATAGCCGCTGGTCGGCAGCCAGCGGAGCTGGACTGAGAAGATTAGGACGAAGATCAGGCCGAAGAAGAAGGGTGGTGCGGCCTGGCCGAATAGCGCGATGCCCTTGGCCAGGAAATCGATCCAGCTGTCGGGTCGGACGGCGGACGCGATGCCGAGCGGGACACCGACCAGGATGCCGATCATGAGCGACGTGCAGGTGAGGAGCAGCGTAGGGCCGATCCTGCCTAGCACGACGTCTAGGGCCGGCATGCTGAAGCGATAGGACATGCCCATGTCGCCCTTGAGCAGGCCCAGGAGGTAGCGGCCGTACTGGACGATGACGGGATCGGAGAGGCCCATTTGCTCGCGCAGCAATTCGCGATCCGCCTCGGTCGCCTCCGGCGGCAGCATCAGATGCGTCGGGTCGCCGATCAGCCTGATGATCACGAAGATGATCATCGTGACGAGCAGCACCGTCACGGCCGACTGGGCGATCCTGAAGGTCAGATAGCGGAGCACGGCCGGCTCAGAGCAACGGTGCGGAAAACGTGCGGCGGTCGCTCATTTCCAGCGGATCGTGCGCAGGTCGTACCAGGCGATGCCGGGCTGAGGCTCCCAGGCGAGGCTGCTGTCGCCTGCGAAGACGTAGAAGATCTCGCTGATCAGGACGGACTGCGCGTCATCGTGCAGGATCGCGCCGATCTTCTTGAAGATCCGGTCGCGTTCCGATCGCTCGGCCGACTTGTTGGCCGCCAGGATCAGCTCCTCGACCTCGGGATGCGAGTAATCGGACCAGGTTCCGGCCTTGCTGGCCGCGCCCGTGACGGGGTGGATCGGATCGAAGATCGCGTTCGACATCTGCATGAGTGTCATCGGCCCGCTCTTGTGCGTGTTGTTGAGCCGGCTCCACGCCGCGTAATCGATCCGCTGGATCTTCGCCTTGACGCCGACCTGGGACCAGTAGGCGGCCAGCGTCTCGGCGATCTCCTTCGGCCAGTCGCTGGAGGAGTAGATCTGAATCTCGAAGCCGTTGGGGTAGCCGGCTTCGCGCAGAAGCTGCTTCGCCTTTGCGGGATTGAACCCGTAGGGTTTCAGGGTCTTGTCGACGCCATAGGAGTAGTAGGAGGAGATGTAGCTCGTCAGGGGTGCGCCGGCGCCGTGAAGGACGTTCTTGATGAGCGAATTCACGTCCATGGCGTAGTTCAGGGCAAGACGCACCTTGGCCTTGGAAATAGGCAGCGACGGATCGTTCGCGTAGAGTCGGACCGCGAGCGGGCTTCCTATCGGAACCGACTGGACAGTGATTCCGGTCGTCTTCTTGAGGCGCTCGATCTCGGAGGTCGGGATGCCGTCGCTCAGATCGACCTCGCCCGTCAGGAGCGCGTTGACCCGGCTCGACGGCTCCTCGATCAGCCGCATGACGAGGCGCTTGATGCCGGGCTTCGGGCCGAAATACCCGTCGAACCGCTCGAAGCTGACGGACTGCCCGATCTTCTGTTCGACGAACCGGTAGGGCCCAGTCCCGACAGGCGCTCGGGCGAAGGCTTCGGGGCTGCCGAGCTTCTCGGCATACGCTTTCGGCACGATGAAAAAGTAGCCTGCGACCTTGTTCAGGAACGCGCCGTCGGGCTCCTTCAGGGTGAATACGACGGTCGAAGCATCCTTGGCTTCCGACTTCGCCATGATAGGGGCGAAGGCCGGCCGCCGCGTGCTCTTCACGGCCGGATCGAGGATGCGGTCCATCGAGAACGCGACGTCCGCGGCCGTCATCGCATCCCCGTTGTGGAACTTGACGTCCGTCCGGAGCGTGAACGTGTAGATGAGCCCGTCTTCAGAGCGGGTATGGCCCGTCGCGAGGCTCGGGACGATGTCGCCCTTCCGATCGAGCGCGTAGAGCGTGTCGTAGAGCTGCCAGCCGAAGCGCTGCGAATCCCCGCTCGCCGTGACCTGGCCGTCGAGATTGAAGATCTCCTTGCCGATCGCCATCACGACGGTGTCGCGATCGACCGCCGGTTTGCCGTTGATGGCGCCGGCCGGACCACCCGCGAGCTGAAACCCGAGCAATGCCAGGCAGCTCAGGCGAAGGCGGCGTGAGAGTGCCATCCGAAATCCTTTCGAGAAGCCTGTGTTCAACCGCCGCGCCGCGTCTCGGGGCCGCCGCTGACATAGATGACTTGACCGGACACGAACGCGGCCTCGTCGTCGGAAAGGAAGGCAATGACGTTGGCGACGTCGCCCGGGACGCCGACACGCCCGACCGCGATACCCTTGGCGCGCTCGGCCTTGTAGGAATCCGGGTCCTTGCCCAAGCGAATGGCCGTCTTCTGCGTCATCTCCGTGTCGATGAAGCCCGGGGCCACGCAATTGACCGTGATGCCGAAGCGGCCGAGCTCGAGCGCGAGGGAGCGGGTTAGGCCCTGGAGTCCCGCCTTCGCGGTCGAATAGTTCGCCTGGCCGCGGTTGCCCAGCGAGGAGGTCGAGGACAGGTTGACGATGCGTCCCCAGCCCCGCTTGACCATTGCGGCCTGTGCCGCCTGGCAGCACAGGAACGCGCCCCGGAGATGGACGAACATGATGTCGTCCCAGTTCTCGACTGTCATCTTGTGGATGAGATTGTCGCGCGTGACCCCGGCATTGTTCACCAGGATGTCGAGGGAGCCGAGGTCGGCCACGATCGCGGGCACGAGGGCACCGACGTCCTCGCTGTCCCCGACATTGGCCCGGTAGCCCCGCGCCTTGACGCCGTGCGCGTCGGTGATCCGGGCAGCCGCCGCCACTGCCAGAGATGCGTCTAGATCGCAGATCGCGATCGCTGCGCCGTCCCGGGCGAGCCGCTCGGCCGTCGCGAAGCCTATACCGCCGGCTCCGCCGGTGACGAGCGCAACGCGCCCCGATTTCCGCCCTGACATCTCATTGCCCTTGGATTCTGGCTGAAGGCGCGAACCCATTACCCCGATTGTATCGATTGTACTGGAGCAATGCTAGCGACAATCTCCGTCTGCCTCAGGTCCAGGCAACGTCCCTGAGGTTCAGGAACCCGGATCCCTGCTGCACGCCCCACCGCAGGCCAGCCTTGTGGCTGAACAGGTGGTATAGTTCGGTGATGTAGACGGCGGCCGCGTCGTCGTGCAGCAGCTTGCCGATCCTGCGGAACAGCTCGCCCCGCTTCTCGGCCCCGACGGTCGAGTCGAGCTTCGTGATGAGCTCCTCGACCTCCGGATTGAAGTAGTCGGACCAAGTGCCGTTCTTGGAGAACGAGCCGGCAACGGGATGAATCGGGTCGTAGATGGCGTTGGTGAACTGCGTGATGGTCATCGGTCCGGACTTGTGCGTGTTGTTCAGCCGGCTCCAGGCCGCGTAATCGATGCGAAGGATCTCTGTCTTGACCCCAACCTGGCCCCAATACGCGGCGATGGCTTCCGCAAGCTCCTTGGAATGGTCGTTGGCACTGTAAAGCTTCGTCGTGAAGCCGTTCGGATAACCGGCCTTCGTCAGCAACTCTCGCGCCTTTTTCTGGTCGAACGCGAAGGGCTGGATGCCGGGGTCGGACCCATAGGGGTAGTAGGCCGAGATGAAGGTGCCCATCCGCTTGCCGACGCCGTGATAGACGGACCTGATGATGGCGTTCGAGTCGAGCGCGTGGTTGAGCGCCTGGCGGACCTCCTTCTTCGAGATCGGCAGCGACGGGTCGTTTGAGTAAAGACGAACATGCATGGGAGCGGAGACGGGATTCGTCAGCGTCTTCAGGCCGGCCGTCTTGGACAGCCGATCCTTCTCGTTGAGGGGGGCTTGGACGACGAGGTCCACCTCGTTGGTCAAGAGCGCGTTGACCCGGGTGGAGCCCTCCGGGATCATCTTCATGATGAGCCGCTTCACTCCGGGCTTCTCGCCGTAGAAATCCTCAAAACGCTCCAGTTCGAGGCTCTGCCCGACATCGTGGCGCTTGAGCTTGTAGGGACCCGATCCAACCGGTGCGAGCGCGAAGGCATCGGAATTGGGCAAGCCTGAGGTGTAGGCCTTGGGGACGATGAAGAGGAATCCCGCGATCTTGTTGAGGAAGGCTCCATCCGGCTGCTTCAGCTTGAAGACGACGGTCAGCGGATCCGGGGTTTCGACCGCGGCCACGATGGGAGCGAAGAACGGCCGCCTCGTGCTCTTCGAGGCCGGATCGATGACGCGCTCGGTCGTATATTTGACGTCCTCGGACGTGAGCGGGTCACCGTTGTGGAAGCGGATGTTGGGCCGGAGCTTATACGTATAGGTCAGTCCGTCTTCCGACACCGTCACGTCGGTCGCCATGCGGGGGATCATCGTCCCCTTGAGGTCGAAGCCGTAGAGGGAATCGAAGAGCTGGAGGGCGTAGCGCTGCGAATCGCCACTCGCTGTCACGAGCGCGTCGAGGCTCTGGATCTCCTTCTCCAGCGCGATGACGAGCGTATCCTTGTCGATGGCGGGCTTGGGCCCGGATTGCGCTTCCGCGATGCTCGTGCGGCCGAGCAGCGCGGTCGCTCCGATCATGGCACCGACGTCACGACGTGTGATCATTTTTCCCTCCTGGTTCGGCTCTGACTGGCCGGCTTTCACTCTGCGACGACGCGCAGGTCCCTTCAGCTGGCGACGCTCACCGGTCGCGCCTCGTCCTGGGCCTCACGGGCGAGCAGCCGCTCGCCTTCTTCCCGGAGGCGGAATTTCTGCACCTTCCCGGTCCCTGCCGTGAGAGGCAGCTCGGGAACGACCTGGATCAGCTCCGGAATTTTAAACGAGGACAGAAGCGGTTTGAGATAGGCGCGAAGCGCCGCCGGAGCTGGGCTCCGGCCCGAAGCCGGCACGACGAAGGCGATGCCGACCTGTCCGAGGCGCGGATGCGGCACGCCGACGACAGCCGCCGCGTCGATGTCGGGGTGCTCGATCAGCACCGCCTCGATCTCGGCCGGGGAGACGTTGAACCCCCGGCTCTTGTAGCCGTCGCCGATGCGGCCCCGGAACGAGAGGCGCCCGGTCTCGTCCAGAGAGCCGGAATCGCCGGTCTTGAACCATCCGTCGGCCGTGAGGGCGCGCGCGCTCTCCTCCGGCTTCTTGAAGTAGCCGGGCATGATGCAGTAGCCGCGCGCCCAGATCTCGCCCGTCTCGCCCGTCGGAAGCTCCTGCTCAGTCGCCGGGTCGATGATGCGCAGCTCCACGTCGGGCAACGCGTAACCCTGCGTCGTGATGCGGACCTCCAGCGGATCGTCCCAGCGGTTCCGGGTGAGGACCGTAGTCGTCTCCGTCATCCCATAGCCGGTCATCACGCCCGGAATCGCAAGGTCATGCGCGACCATATCGAGGATGCGCCGGTCGCTGCTGAGAACCCAGCCGATCCGCAGGCTCGATAAATCGAAGCGAGCACGCTCCGGTGAGGCGACGAGCGCCTCGATCATCGGCGGCAAGAGATGCGCGGCCGTGCAGCGCTCCGTTTCGACGCGCTCCATGAAGGTCGACGGATCGAAGCGTTCCTCGAGCACGATCGCCGCTCCCCGAGTCCAGAACGGCAGCACGCCGTTCATCATGGCCATCGAACCGAAAAGCGGGATGCAGAGATAGAGGCGGTCATCCGCCGTGAGATCGGCGCGATCGCCGATGTCGTACGCCTTGCGCCACACGCAATGGGTGATCAGCGCACCCTTCGGCAGGGCCGTGGTGCCGGAGCTATAGGAAATCAGCGCCGGCTCGTCCGGATCTGCCGCAAAGGGCAGCGGTCCGGAATCGGGTGAGGCCGTATCGAAGTCCGGCCAGGTCACGATCCCCGGTACGTCCGGGCCGCTGCCGAGGACAACGACACGGCGCAGATGTGGAAGCTCGGCCGTGGCAGGTCCGTCGAAGGGCTGGCCCGTGATCTCCGGGCAGAGCTCCGCCACCTCCGCCAGAAAGTCCCGGAAGGCACCCCGGCCCGGGACGACGATCACGGTGCTCTCGGATTGCGCGAGCTGGTAGCGAACCTCGGGAAGCTTCAGCCGGGTGTTGAGGACCACGGTCACGAGGCCGAGCTGCGAGGCTCCGAGCCAGCACCAGAGGAACTCTGGCTGGTTCGGCAGCCAGAGCGCGACCCTGTCGCCCCGCGTGAGCCCGAGCGCCACGAACCGCCGCGACGCTTCGCACACCCGGCGCTTGACCTCGGCGAAGCTGTATCGCTCCTGCCGAAACACCAAGGCTTCACGATTGCCATGCTGGCCGGCGATTTGCTCCAGCGCGGACGCGTATGTCGCATCGACGAAGGAGTTTCCGGGTGCCGCCATTTCGACCCTCGTTCGGGCCCAACAGGCCGCGCCAAGCTCGCCTTGCGAGGGTCAAAGTTAGGCGATGGAGACAATCCTCGTCAATGTCCTTATGATCTAAGCTACATTTGGATTGTGCGACAATCTCCTCCCTGCGAGCCGCATCGGAAACGATTCATGTGGACCCCCGACATCCGAGATCTCGAAGGCCCGCGCTATCTGGCGATCGCGGGCGCGATCGCCCAGGCGATCGACGCGGGCGAGCTGTCACCCGGGGCGCAACTGCCTCCGCAGCGTGACCTCGCCGATCATCTCGGCGTCACCGTCGGCACCGTCACCCGTGCCTATGCACTCGCGCGGGAGAAAAATCTGATCTCTGGCGAGGTCGGACGCGGCACCTTCGTGCGGGCAGGCCGGAGCGTGGGGCAGCGCCTAGAATTCAGGCCGCCCGTGCCGGAACGAACGGTCGACCTCTCCTGCTACCGCGCGCCGTCTGCCGGCCTCGCCGAGCTCGTATCATCCGCGCTGGTCGCACTGTCGCAACGCGTCGCTTTCCTGCCGCTCCAGAAGTATCCGCCTGCGGCCGGGCTCCCGGCTCATCGCGTCGTCGCGTCGGCCTGGATCGCGCGGTCGGGTTACTCGCCGCGCCCGGAGGACGTCCTCATCTGCGCGGGCGCCCAGCAGGCGATCCAGGTCGCTCTCGCGACGGTCGCCGGCCCCGGAGACGTGCTGCTGACCGACGCGCTCACCTATCCGGGCCTGAAGGCACTGGCCGGCCTACAGGGGCTTCGACTAGCGGGTGTCGAGATGGACCAGGAGGGCATGCGGCCGGAGGCGCTCAGGGCCGCCGTAGCGGCCACCGGCTCACGCGCCGTCTCCCTTCAGACCACGCTCCACAATCCCACGATCGCGACGATGAGCCCTGTTCGGCGGCAGGCGATCGCCGACCTCGCCCGCGAGCTGAACCTGACGATCATCGAGGATGATGCCTCATCCGCGATCCTGGTGGAGAGGCCGCCGCCCCTGGCCTCGCTCGCCGCCGAGCGGGTGATCTACATCACCGGCCTCGCCAAGGCCCTGAGCCCCGTCTTCCGGGCCGGCTTCATCGTCTGCCCGCCCGCCCTCAACGAGGCCATGTCCAACACGCTGCATGCCATGACGCTCGGCTGTTCGCCCTTCATCGGCGAGATGGCGTCCGCCCTCATGACCTCTCCGGCACTCGACGATGTTATGGGCAGGATGCGAACTGAGATCGCAAGGCGGGTAGATTTCGCGACCGATATCCTGGGAGCCGAGCGGGTGCGCACGCATCCCGCATCGGTCCATCTCTGGCTCACGCTCCCGCCCGAATGGCGGGCGTTGGAATTCGAGGCGCTGGCACGGCGGAACGGGGTCGCCGTGGTGGCCTCGGACAATTTCGCGACGAACGATACCCGCGCCCCGTCTGCCGTGCGGGTCTCTCTCAGCCCGGGAGCAGGCGAGAACCTTCTCCATCGTGGCCTGACCACGCTGAAGAGCCTGATGCTGGCGCGTCCGATGCTGGCCGCGACGATCATCTGAGCGCCTGCCGCGGGCGCCTTCAGTCCTGCCGCGTCAGGGCGATCTCCCACGCGAGGTAGTCCCGCATGCCGGACTCGCCTTTCGCGTAGGGGGGATCGACGACGTCGGGCGGCAGGTCGACCGGGAGGAGCGCCGCCTTCTCGAAGGTCCGGCCTGTGCCGAGCGTCCAGCCGGTGTTGCCACCCTCGAGCCAGACCGCATCGTAGCCGAGGTCTCGGAGCGCAGCCGCGCCGAGGATCGCCTGGTCCTCGTCCATGTCGGTCACGACGATGGCAGAGCCCGGTGGCAGGACGTCCTTCGCCTTCAGCTCGAGCCAGCCGCGAGGTAGCCATGCTGCCCCGGGAATGTGCCCGGCCCTGTAGTCGCGGCTCGTTCCTACATCGAGGAGAAGAGCGCGGAATGTCGCGAGGACCTTCGGGCTGACGGAGGACAGCTCCGACCGAAGATCGTCCGCGAAGCCCGGTCGGGTGCCATCCGAGCCTCCGGCAAGGGGCAACCCCGCCCTTTCCCAGCCCGGCACTCCGCCCGCCGCGAGGGTCACGTCCGGGTAGCCCATCCTGCGTAGCCAATAACCCGCGACGGCAGCTTGCCCATCGTCATCATCGACGAGGATCACGGCGGCGTCCTCCACCGCGATCACCTCGTCCGTGCATTGAAGCAATTGCCCGCCCGGCCGTGAGACGGAGCCCGGGACGTGCGCTTCGACGAAACGTTCGACGCTGCGTACGTCGACCACGACGGTGTTCCGCCTGCCGCGTTCCTCCAGAGCCGCCTCCACGTCGATCGGCTCGCGCCTCCCGACGCCAGCCTCGCGAGCCAGCGCGAACGCGCGCTCGTTCGACCCTGCGCCTGCAAGGACGCAGTCCCTGCCGGGCGCCAGGCTCCGGCCCGACAGCCGCCAGCCCATCGTGCCATTTTCCAGCGCCGCTGCCCGCGTGACACCGAGCAGCCTGAGGGTTCTGGCCGCGATGATGCTGCGGGTGCGCCCAGCGCAATGCACGATGACGGGCACCGCTCGTGACGCAGCCTCCGCAGCGTGCCGGACGATCTCAAGTCCCGGCACGGACATGCTGCCGGGCAACGTCGACCGTCCGTACTCGGCAGGCGTCCTCACGTCCCACTGGACAAACGGCACGCCCGATCGGCGCAAGTCCGCGAGGTCGTCAGGCGAGACCGACTCGACATGATCCTCCTCGAGAACCAGCTCTCCGAACCGCTTGCTCGGGACGTTGACGCCCGTCTCGAGCCGGTATCCCGCACGCAACCAGGCCGGGATGCCGCCCTCCAGGATCGTCACGTCCGAATAGCCGAGCCGGCCGAGCGTGATCGCCGCGAACGCGGCCCGGCCATCCTGCCCGTCATACAGGACGAGCGGTGTCGCCTTGCCTGATATAAGTTCGTCGATCCTGAACTCGATCCGGCGGCGTGGCAGGCTCGTCGCGCCTGCGATGTGGCCATCCTCAGCCTCTCCAGCCTCGCGGACGTCAAGAAGCGCGAACCGGCGCGGCCGTGAAGCCAGCCGATCCGCGAGGTCTCCGGCTGCAATCATTCGCATAAGCAGGGCTCAGCTGCGGTTGTCGCTCCGCTTCCACTGGTTGTTCGAGCGGCCGAGTAGGTCGCCGGCGATCATGTTCTTGTGGATCTGGATCGTGCCGCCATAGATCGAGCCGCCCCGCACCTCGGCGTAGCGCTGGCTGAGCGGGAATTCCTTCATGTAGCCGTTAGCCCCATGGATCTGGATCGCGTCGTCGCAGATCTCGCGCGCGGCCTGGGCCGTGAACACCTTGGCGATCGACACCTCGCTGCGGCTCGGCAATCCGTGGCCGGCGTTGGACGCCGCCCGGTATGTCAGGAGCTGCGCCGCCTCCAGCTTCACCTTCATGTCGGCCAGCATCCATTGCAGTCCCTGGAAATCGGCGAGCTCCCGGCCGAATTGCTTGCGTTCCTGCGCGTACGCCACCGCCAGCTCGAAAGAGGCCTGAGCTGATCCGAGCATCCTGGCAATGCTGCCGAGTCTTTCGGCGTTGTAGACGCTGATCAATCGCCCGAAAGCATTGCCGTCGAGCAGCACGTTCTCAGCCGGAACACGGCACTCGTCGAAGAAGAGCTCGAACAGCCGCTCGTCCGCCATGTTGGTGCCGCCGCGGCTGTGGGAGAATCCCGGCGCCGTATGCGGCACGATCACGGCCCCGATATCGGCCGGCCTTCCTGTGCTGCCGAAGCGGCAATAGGTGAGCGTGTAGTGGTTGTGGTCGACGAAGCTGACGAACTGCTTCTTGCCCTGCAAGACCACCTCGCCGTTCCCATCACGCCGGGCGAACGTCTTCATGGCGGTGGCGGCCGACCCCGCCTCCGGCTCGGTGATACCGATGCTCACCCCGAACTCGCCACGGCAGACGCCGCCGATGAAGAAGCTCTTCTGCTCGGACGTGCCGAGTTCGAGGATCGCCCCGATCGCGCCGGTGGAACTCCGATGGGCCAGTCCGCCCACGATCGACGATAGGGATTGAAGCTTCTGGATCACGAGAAGCGTATCGAGAAGCGGCAGCCCCGCCCCCCCATGCTCCTCGGGCATGTTGAGGCCGAGCAGTCCGGCTTCGGCCATCTTGCGGCGGAGACGCATCACGCCGTCCTGGCTGTGATCCTCCGCCAGCGGTTTCAGGGTGCGCTGGTAATGCTCGCCTGCAGATTCGACGAGCTCCGTCTGGCGCTCGGTCAGCTGGAAATCCATCACTCGCCTCCTGGAGCCGTCCCGTCCCGGCGGATCGGCGTTTCAGATCTCGTGGCCGGTTCGGCCTCTCGTCGGCCCGGCGAGGATCAGGACTCGATCTCGACCAGAACCTGCCCCTGCGCCACCACATCGCCGGTCGAGACCCTCACGGCCGAAACAGTTCCGGTCACCGTGCTGTCGACCGGGATCTCCATCTTCATGGATTCGATGACGAGCAGCGTGTCGCCGACAGCCACCGGGCCGCCTGGCTGAGCCAGGAGCTCGAAGACGGTCCCGGCTACTTCGGCCTTGATCGCGGTCGCCATCCGGTCATCTCTCCTCGGCCGTGAAGCCGCGTGTCGCCCCATATCGACCGATGTCACGCGGCTGTCCAGGCGCAATGTCCCGAATTGTTCCACTTGCTATGGGTACAATCCGGCTATATTGCTTCCCGTCAAGAGGAACGTATGAACCCTGCAACGGAGGAAGAACTCGAGGAGCGGCGCGCCGCGGCCCGGCTCATGGGCGGCGCAGCTGCCGTCGGGGCGTTGCACGCGGCCGGAAAGATGACGGCCCGGGAGCGCGTGGATACCTTGCTGGATCCGGGCAGCTTCGAGGAGATCGGCATCCAGGCCCGGAGCCAGCATCCGGGCTTGCGCGACCGGACGCCGGCCGATGGCTTGGTGGCGGGCTCCGGCCGTGTCGAGGGGCGCATTGTCTATGTCGTGTCCGAGGACGCGACGGTGCTGGCCGGGACGCGCGGCCGCGTGGCTGAGGCCAAGATCGCCCGCATCCGCGAACTTGCGCTGGCCCATCGCAAGCCGTTCATCGCGCTTCAGGAAGCGGGAGCGGGGCGCTTCCAGGAGAGCAACGGCGCTATCGCGGCCGGGATGGGTGTCCGATTTCGCGAGCATTACGACCTGTCCGGCGTCGTCCCGCAGGCCGCTGCCCTCATGGGAGCGTGTTTCGGAGGCCCGTCCTTCACGGCCGTCCAATCCGATTTCGTCACGATCACCCGGACCGGCTTCATGGGCATGTCCGGGCCGGCAGTGGTGCGGGTCGGGATCGGCCTCGAGGCGACGGCCGAGGAGATCGGCGGGGCCGAGCGGGTCGCGGTCGAGCGGGGTCTCGTGGACCATCTCGGGGAGACCGATGCCGACAGCATCGCGGCCATCCGCGAATTCCTGTCCTACTTCCCGTCCAGCAGCCACGAGCTGCCGCCCCTGGCCCAGCCGAAGCCCGCACGGATCGACAGCGAGGAGGGCCGGCGCGAGATCACGGCGCTGGTGCCGGACAATCACCGGCGCGCCTACGATATGGGAAAGCTTCTCCGGCTCATCGTCGATGACGGAAAGCTGACCTTCTACAGGGAACTCTACGGGCCGAACCTCGTCACGGCCTGGGCCCGGATCGAGGGACGGCCGGTCGGTTTCATCGCCAGCCAGCCGATGCAGCTCGCCGGCGCGCTCGACCAGAAGGCCGCCATCAAGGCCCGCCGCTTTATCGACATCTGCGACGCGTTCCACATCCCGATCGTCTCGCTCGTGGATTGCCCCGGGTTCCTGGTCGGACCCGAGATCGAGGACCAGCGCATGGTAGTGCTGGCCTCGCAGCTCCTGAACGCCATCATCGGGGCCAGCGTCCCGAAGGTCACGATTGTGCTCCGGAAGGCTATCGGCCTTGCCTATATCGCCCTCGGCGGCAAGGCGACCCGTCCGGACCGGATCGTCGCCTGGCCGACTGCGCGTTTCGACGTCATGGGGACGGCGGCCGGTGTCGAGCTGGTTCACGGCCGGGAGATCGCGAAGGCCGACGACCCGGCCGCGAAGCGCGCCGAGATCCTGAAGAGGGTGGAGGCGCAGTCCTCGGCCTATCTCGCGGCCGAGATGGCGCTGATCGACGACGTGATCCATCCGTCCGAGACGCGGCGCGTGATCGCTCACGCGCTCGACTGCGCCCGCGCGGTGCCCGGCTTCAAGCGCAGGATCATGCCGTGACCGAGCGCGCGGTGTACGACCAGGAGGTCGATGTCGCGGTCGTCGGCTTCGGAGCCGCGGGCGCCGCAGCCGCGATCGCGGCGCATGATGCCGGCGCACGGGTCGCGATCTTTGAGAAGATGCCGGATCCCGGCGGGCTCTCGATCGTCTCCGCCGGCGGCATCCGGATCGCCTTCGATAGCGACGCGGCCTTCGCCTACCTCAGGGAGACCTGCGGAGGGCGGACCCCGGACGACGTCCTGCGCGTGCTGGCGGACGGGATGACGGACGTCGCCGATTGGGTGCGGGAACTCGCGGCGGCCAGCGACGCCGTGGTCAAGGTGACACCGGCGCCAGGCAACTACCCGTTGCCGGGCTCCGGGGTGCTCGGCTATTGCGAGGTCATCGAGGTGCCCGCAATCGAGGGTGCGCCGTCCTTCCATGCCGTGCGCGGGATCAGGCCGGGATGCCGGCTGTTCAAGGTCCTGGAAGACAATGTCCGGGCGCGCGGCATCCCGGTCCATCTCGGCCATGCGGCGCGGCGGCTCGTTCGGGACGGTACGCGAGTGCGGGGCATCACCGTCGAGACGGGCGACGGGCGACAGATCCGGGTCGCGGCGCGCCGGGCCGTGATCCTGGCCTGCGGCGGCTTCGAGGCGAATGCCGAGATGAAGCGGAACTTCTTCCAGGCCGATCCGGTGCTGCCGGCATCCTTCCTCGGCAATACGGGCGACGGGATCGCGATGGCGCAGGAGGCCGGAGCCGCGCTCTGGCATATGTGGCACTACCACGGCCCCTACGGGTTCCGGCACCCGGACCCGGCCTTCCCCTACGGCCTCTACCTCAAGGCGATTCCGATGTGGCATCCGGGCGATCCGGACAGCACCTCGGATCTCGGCGTCGTCGACCAGCACGGCAAGCCGGCGGGCGGCAAGCAATTGCCGCGTCTCGCCTGGATCCTGCTCGACAAGACCGGCCGCCGCTTCATGGACGAATACCCTCCTTATCCCGGCGATTTCGGGGTCAGGCCGCTCGACCTCTATGATTCGAAGACCCAGAGCTTTCCCCGCATCCCGGCCCATATCGTCTTCGACGAGGCGGGGCGGCGGATGTACCCGCTCGGGCGCTGCGCCACGAACGGCCGCGACGGCTGGTACGAGTGGAGCCAGGACAATGCGAGGGAGGTCGAGCTCGGCTTCTTCCGGCGCTACGAGAGCTGGGAGGCGCTCGCGCGCGGGATCGGCGTCGAGCCCGACACCCTAACGAGCCAAATCGACTCTTGGAACGCGGCCTGCGACCTCGGCCACGACGACGCCTACGGGCGGCGGCCCGAGACGATGACGGCGCTTCGCGAGCCGCCTTTCTATGTCGGGCAGGTCTGGCCGATGGTGATCAACACCCAGGGCGGGCCGGTCCGGAACGTCCGTCAGGAGATCCAGGACCCTTTCGGAGACGTCATCCCGCGTCTCTACGCGGCCGGTGAACTCGGTTCGGTTTTCGGCCACCTCTATCTCAGCGGCGGCAATCTTGCGGAATGCATGGTCGGCGGCAGGATCGCCGGCCGCGAGGCCGCGTCCCTGGAGGCATGGCGTGACTGAGCCATCCGTCCTGGTCGAGACGCATGGTGCGGTCCGTCGGCTCGTCCTGAACCGTCCGGAGCAGCGCAACGCGCTGGGTCACGCGACGATCGAGCGGATGCTCGACCTATTCGCCGAGATCGAGCGGGACGCGGGCGTGCACGCCGTCATCCTGGCCGGAACCGGAAAGGGGTTCTCGGCCGGGGCCGACCTGAAGGAAGCCAAGAACCTGCGGGACGAGGCCGCGATCGCGGCGCATGCCGAGCTGATGTCCCGCCTGCTGCTCGCGCCCTGGAGATGCTCCAGGCCCGTCGTCGCGGAAGTCCAAGGGTTCGCGCTCGGCGCCGGGCTCGGCCTCGCCCTGGCCTGCGATGCGGTGTTCTGCGCGGAGGATGCCCGGCTCGCCTTCCCCGAGGTGCGACACGGCATGGTTCCGGCGCTCGTCGCGCCCTCCATCCTGGCCCGTGTCGGTCACGCGAGGGCATTCGAGATCCTGGCGACCGGTCGGGAGATCGCGGTCGCGCGCGCTGCGGAATGGGAGCTCGTCAAGGCTGTCCCGGCGGAGTTCGTCGCCCGTGAGGCGATGGGCTTCGCGAGCGAGGTCGCGGCCGTGCCGCCTCACCTCGTCGCGGCCTTGAAGGCCTTGCTCCGGACGGCGGGATCGCTGGACCCGGAGGCCGCGATGGAGGCCGCCCGCGGTGCCAATGTCGCCGGAAAGTTGACGGGGCTTCGAGCCGGGGCGTCCGCATGAACCGGGGCGGCTTCGACAAGGTGCTGGTCGCCAATCGCGGCGCCGCGGCCGCGCGCGTCATCCGGGCGCTGAACGAACTCGGGATCGCGTCGGTCGCCATCTATTCAGAAGCCGATTCCGGTGCGCCGTATCTCGCAGCGGCGAGCGAAGCCCATTGCGTCGGCCCTCCGCCGGCCCGCGAGAGCTATCTCGACCAGGCCCGCATCCTGGCCGTCGCCGCAGCGACGGGTGCCGGGGCGATCCATCCTGGCTACGGCTTCCTGTCGGAGAACGCCGCCTTCGCCCGTGGCGTCGAGGCGGCGGGCCTCGTCTTCATCGGCCCCTCGCCACGCTGGATCGAGGCGATGGGCGAGAAGACCGAGGCCCGGGCGCTGATGGGCCGGCACGGGCTCCCGGTCGCCGCCGGGTCCGGCCTCCTCGATCCCTCCACGGACGTCGAGGCGGCGGCGCGCGCGATCGGATTTCCCGTTCTCGTGAAGCCGGCGGCCGGGGGGGGCGGGATCGGCATGATCGTCGCCCGTGACGAGGCCGGCCTCGGCAAGGCCGTCGCGCGCGCCCGCTCCATGGCGACCCGCAGCTTCGGCAACGGGCACCTCTACCTCGAGCGCTATCTCGACAGGCCGCGCCACATCGAGTTCCAGGTTTTGGGAGACCGCCACGGCGCGGTCCGCCACCTCTTCGAGCGGGATTGCTCGCTGCAGCGCCGGCACCAGAAGGTCGTCGAGGAGGCTCCCGCACCGGGCCTGACCCGCACGGAACTCGACGGCATGGCCGAGACCGTCACGCGGGTCCTGGCCGCGATCGGCTACGACAATATCGGCACGGTCGAGATGCTGCGGGCCGAGGAGGGCGGGTTCGCGTTCCTGGAAATGAACACGCGCCTGCAGGTCGAGCATGCCGTGACCGAGATGGTGACGGGACTCGACCTCGTGAAAGGTCAGATCCGGTCCGCCGCCGGCGAGGTGCTGGCCGACATCCTGCCGGCCGAAATCCGGCTCGACGGTCACGCCGTCGAGGCTCGCATCTACGCCGAGGATCCGGACACCTTCATGCCGTCTCCGGGTCCGCTCCGACGTTTCAGGCTGTGCGAGCCGGTGCAGGGCATCCGGGTCGAGACCGGCTATGCCGAGGGCGGTGAGGTCACGCCGTTCTACGACCCCATGCTGGCGAAGGTGATCGCCCACGCGCCGACCCGCGCCGAGGCGCTCGACCGGCTCGCCGACGCGCTCGCCGCTATCGAGATCGAAGGCGTCAGGACGAACATCTCGTTCTGCCTCAAGGCCCTTCGGCACGCCGGCTTCCGGCAGGGAGCCGTTCACACCGGGCTCGCGGGCGAGATCGCCGCGTGACGCACCCGAGGAGGATCCGATGACCCAGATGCGACACCTGGACGATCGCGAGCCGGTCATCGTCGAGGCCGTGCGGACGGCCGTCGGCCGCCGCGGTGGCGCGCTCAGGGAGTGGCACGCGGCAGCCCTTCTGGCCGAGACGCTGACGACGGTCCTGGACCGTGCAAGCGTGCCGGCCGACCGCGTCGACGACGTGATCGCGGGCTGCTCGACGCAGGTCGGCGAGCAGGCCGGCAATGTCGGCCGCACCGCTCTCCTGATGGCGGGGTTCCCGGTGACCGTGCCCGGCATGAGCGTGCAGCGGGCTTGCGGCTCCTCCCAGCAGGCGGTCCATATCGCTGACAACATGATCCGCAGCGGCACGGCCGAGATCGTCATCGCCTGCGGGGTCGAGATGATGTCGAAGACGCAGGGGGGCAACGACGACACCAAGTTCGGCCGCCGCCATCCCGAAGCCCTTGTCCAGCGCTTCTCGCTGCCAACGATGGGGGAGGCGGCGGAGCGCATCGCCGAACGCTGGACGCTCGAGCGGTCATATCTCGACGACCTCTCCGTCCGCAGCCACGCCCTCGCCTCCGCCGCGACGGAGGCGGGACGCTTCGAGCGGCACATCGTCCCGGTCCAGGGCGCGGACGGGCAGCCGGTCACGCGGGACGAGGGCATCCGGCCGGACGCGTCGGCCGAGAAGCTCGCCGGGCTGAAGACGCCGTTCCGCGAGAACGGCCGCATCACGGCCGGAAACGCGAGCCAGGTGTCGGACGGGGCGGCCGCCATCCTGGTCATGAGCGCCCGGGCCGCCCGCGAGTTCGGCCTCCGGCCGCGGGCCCGTCTCGCGGCCCAGTTCGTCGTCGGGGTAGATCCCGAGATCATGCTGACGGGTCCGATCCCGGCCACGCGCGGCATCCTGCAGCGGTCCGGGATCGCCCTATCGGACATCGATCTCTTCGAGATCAACGAGGCCTTCGCGTCGATCCTCGGCTCCTGGCTGCAGGAGATCCAGCCGGATCTCGACCGGGTCAACGTGAATGGCGGCTCGATCGCGATCGGTCACCCACTCGGCTCGTCCGGCGCGCGCCTGATGACGATCCTGATCGACGAATTGGAGCGGCGTGGCGGCCGTTACGGGCTGCAATCGATGTGCTGCGGCGGCGGGCTCGGGACGGCCACGATCATCGAGGCACTCTCGTGAGCGAGGTCGACCGCAGTCTCGTCGGAACGGAGACGCCGCCCTTCACGGTAGAGGTCGAGCGCGGCGCGATCCGGCGCTTCTCCGAGGCGATCGGCGACGACAATCCGCTGTTCCGGGACCCTGCCGTGGCTCGATCGCACGGCTATGCCGACATCGTCGCGCCCCCGACCTTCCCGACCTCCTTTCGGCTCCCCGGCGACCCGGTCTGGATCTCCGGCCTAGACCGCCGCCGGATCGTGGCCGGCGAGATGTCGTTCGAGACCCGGCGTCCCATCACGGCCGGCACGGTGCTGACCTGCCGGATGCGGCTCGCGGGCATCGAGGACAAGGCGGGCCGCAAGGGTGTCATGCAGTTGATCCACCAGCACCTGGAAGGCCGGGACGATCAGGGCCAGATCGTCTTCGTGGCGGGCCGCACGACGGTCTACCGGCCTGCGGAGCAGAGCCTCGCATGAGTCCAGATACCGAACTGGCGTCGGCCGAGCCCGGCCAGCGCGTCGATGCCGTCTACGGTCCGGTCACGCCCGCTCAACTCGTCCGCTACGCGGGCGCCTCGGGCGACTACAACCCGATCCACTACAACCACTTTTATGCCGTCGAGGCGAAGCTCGGCGGAGTGGTCGCGCACGGCATGCTGACGATGGCGTTCATGGGCCGGGCCCTTACGGACCGCATGGGACCGTCCGGGCGGGTGGTCCGGATCGCCGCGCGCTTCACCTCGCTCGTTCGACCGGGTGACGCGATCGCGGTGACGATCGGGGTCACGGCCCGGCGCACCACCGCGACCACGACGGAGGTCGATTGCGACCTCGTCGCCCGGGTCGGCGATCGTGACGTGGCGGGCGGAAGCGCGACGCTGGCTTGGCCGCTCGGGAACGGGCGTTTCGACGGGAGCAGGGGATGAGCGACGGCAAGAGGCCTCTGATCCTCGGCGTCGGCGGCACGCCTCGAGCGGGCTCGACCACGGAGCGGGCGCTCGCCGTCTGCCTCGCGGCCGCGTCCGCGGCGGGGGCGGATACAGCGATGATCAGCGGTCCGAACCTCATGCTGCCGATGTACAATCCCGGCCAGATGCCGGAGACGCCGGAGGCCGCCCGCCTCGTCGATCTCTACCGGCGCTGCGACGGCATCGTGATCGCCTCGCCGGCCTATCACGGCTCGCTGTCGGGGCTCGTCAAGAACGCGCTCGACTACGCCGAGGAACTCCGCACAGCGGACAGGGTCTATTTCGACGGACTCGCGGTCGGGCTTATCGCCTGCGCGGCCGGCTGGCAGGCGACGGGACAGACGCTTGCGGCCCTGAGGTCGATCGCTCACGCCCTTCGGGGCTGGCCGACACCCATGGGGGCGGCACTCAACACCTCGACCAAGATCTTCGACGACGAGGGCGCCTGCACGGACCTATCGTCTCGCTTCCAGCTCGAGACGGTCGGCCAGCAGGTCGTCCGATTTTCCCGCATGCGAGAGGCGGTGACCCGCCTCGAGCGCGGGATGATGGGATAGGTTGGCGGTCGGATTGCTCGCATCGGCGAACGCGGAGACGGTGATGTTCCTTCGTCTATACTGGAGCCGGATAGAGCCGGGATCCTGGCAATCGGTCCAGGACCGGTACGTAGAGCTGAGCAAGGTGGAGGTCCCTGGCCGGGTGGCGCGCTGGGTTACCCAGGACACGAACGATCCTGAAAGCATCATCACGGTCACGCTCTGGTCCAGCCAGGCCGAGATCCAGGCTTGGGAGGGGTCGGCCCAATACGAGCGATCGACCGCGGCCATGCGGCCCTATCTCGTCGGATCGCAGACCGTGTCCCTCTGCGAGGTGAAGCTCGAACACCCGGCCGGCCTGCTGGCCTCCCTCCTCGCGGCTGCATCCAGGTCTAACGGGACGGCTTTTGAAGTCACGTGCGAGTGAGGCCGCGTGGTGAACCTGTCGCAGAGCGCATCCGTCCACTCGCGTGAGAAGACTGCACCATCAAACCCCTGGATTAAACGTCTAGGCGCGACGCCGGGCTCCGGCCATCCAGTGATCGCTGCGATGTTTGGGACCGACCGGCGGCTGCCACGACCTCGCCCAGTGCCACTCCGGTCGGCACGGCTAACCGGAGCCTCGACGGCGTACTCAGGCGCCGCCCTTCTTCAGGCGCTTAAGTGGCCCGGCGGTCTCCCACACGATTAGCCTTAGGGCAACGACGCAGGATCAAAAGGCCTTGAGCCATCGTTTATGATCAGCAAACCAGGTGGCCAACGAGGAGTGCGGGCAAGATAGCAGCCGGAACAGCGCCTCCGCCAAGTCGGGCGCGGCTGCCATGATTGTCGCGTCGGCGAGCCGCCGGATGCCGGTTGCGAGGTGCAGGAGGGAGCCGCCAACGTCGACGGTTCGATCCTGCCGTTTGGGATACGGCCAGCCGCCCGGCCGGTTCTCGGTCGCAGGCTCGACGCCGAGCATCACCGTCGCAGGGGCTGCACCCTCACCGGCCTCGCCCCGCACCAGCCAGGAGCCGGGTGACGGCCTGTCGCCGGTCGTGACCACTCGGCCGGCCACCTCAGTACTCCTCGGCCAGCATGATGGTCAGCACGCGGACAGTAGCGGCCGGGTCGGTCGGATCAGGTGAGCCGAACCGCAGATCGCGGTCGTAGGCGTCGATCTTCCAGAAGCAGCGCACCCCTCCGACCTCGACTGCACCGAAGTCATGCTCGCGATGCGGATCATTCTCCGGTGTGAAGGCGTCGAAGGCGCGAATGGAGGCTACAACCTCGGCGCGCTCGGCTTTGGAGAGTGCAGCGACACCCGCCGTCATCATTACTCGGCCACCGCGCCCTGTTCGCCGAAGCCGGTCGTTCAGGTCGCAGACCAGCGCGGTGCAACCGGGCGCTGGCCCGGTCGCATGTGGGTCGCTGGCGATCACGCGAGCGCCCCGGCAAGGGCCGGCGGGAACAGCCCGAGGTGCTCGCGACGGCGCACGATCAGGGGCAGCTCCCCGTCGCCATCATCGAGCCAACGAAGCTCGAACAGATCGTCACCGCGGTCGGCGACGATTGTCGCCGCGTACCATATGGCCGGCTTGCCCTCCTCGGCTGCCAGGGCAAGGCTGCCGACCTTCAGGCCGGCCCAATCGGCCGGCGGCGAGCCAGGGCCATCAGCGGCTGCGGGCGGCTCGCCAGCATGGTTGCCGCCCGAAACGGTGCGAAGGCCGCCCTTGGGCCTGCCTGGGGCCGGGGCGTCGGTTTCGGCAGCAAGTCGAGGGGGCGCGAATGCGCCGGGGGCCGCAACGAGCTTCGCAAACAGGTCCGCCCTAACGAACGGCACGAAGCCCTTGCCGCTGGCGAAAATCCTGCCCGATGGCAGTGCGGCGGCGAGCTCCACCGCGTCCTCAGAGGCGATGCGCAGCACCTGCATGCCCATCAGGCCCGCTGCCCGCTCGGCCAAGGGCGCTTCGGCCGCCTCGAAGCGTGAAGCGTGCGGTTTGCCCTTGTCGTCGCGGCCGAAGACGACAACGGGGGACGTGACGGGATCGAGCGTGACGGGTTGGGTTTGCATCAAGGGACTCCAGAATGCCGAAGGGGGCCAAGCGGCCCCCTTCGTGTCGTGTTCGGGTTCTGGAGAGGCGCTGGTTCGCCCAGCTTGGCCTTCGTGCTTGCCTGCAATTGGCTGAGCCCTGGCGCGGTCACAAGCCTCTCCGAGTTGCCGCCGAACCGGCAACTTGACACTGATATATAGGACTAAATGTCTAGTTTGTCAAGCCGGCGGGTTGGGAGAGCCATGTCGGACGGCACTGACCATGAGCCGGTCAGAGGCCGTTGAGAGCCGGCGCGACGAGACGATGCCGGGCTTGGCCGCACCACTGTTCGTCGAATGACTCTCACCGTGGCACGGTGGGCAGGAGCACCTGTCCACACGAGAGATCTCCGGTGACCAAGTACGATCCGCTTCGAGAGTACCTTCGCACGCAAACGGGCAACGCCGTGACACTCACGTTCGGCGACCTGGATGCCATGATTAAGCTCCCCGCGTCGGCAAAGCGGTACGAGTTCTGGTGGTCCAACGACGAAGACGTTCGGACGACCGTGCACGCACAATGCAGGGCTTGGCAGGACGCCGGCTTCGAGGCTGAGCCGAACCTGCGCGGGAAGAGGGTCACATTTCGAAGGACCCGTTCGGGCTCGGCGCCCTAAGAGGGACACGATCACAGGTGGTGGAAGCTGGGCAAAACCGCTGAGTGCAGCCCTGTCCGTCATCAACGCGGTTGCCGTTGCAGATGTCGCGGCCCCAGCCCGCGCAGAACATCCAAATCGCGTGCTGAACGAACCGCTCGAAGGTGGCCGGAAAGGTAGGATTGAACTCGCGCGCGTCGATCCGACGGGCAAGGTTCTCGATCACCTCGGCGCAACCGCCGGGCCGGTAACAGCCCTCACCGTAGGGGTGCTCGGCACCAAGCCGACGCAGGATGCCGGTTCGGTGCAGGAAGGCATGCACGAGCGAGTCTACCGCGATCATGCTCGCGCCGGTCGTCACCCAGCGTTCCCGGTTCGGGTCGCCAACGAGCAGCAACTCGGCGAGCATCATGTTCCAGAGCTTCGGGCCGGTGCCGGCGACGTTGACCAGCGGGCCGATCAGCGCCGCCCTCATCCGAGCCGCACGACCCGCCTCGCCGGCACCGGAATCAGCAGCTTCAAGCCGTCCGTCGATCCAGCCAACGACGTCGCCGCCGCACACGTCTCGGATGAAGAGGTACAGGCTGTAAGCCGCGACGTTGAGCCCGCCCTTTCGAAGCGGATGGCGGGGCAGCGGGCAGCGGCCGCGATGTCTAGGCTCGGCACATAGACCTGAGCCTTTTCGATAGCCGCAATCGGCAAAAGCCCAGTGGCAGGCTAGCTTCGGGCACGAGGGCCGACCGGCAAGCGCCGTCTCGATCTCAGCGAGACTGATGCCGCCGTGCTCGGCGTCATAGCTGAACGCCGCCGCGTCCGAGATGCCCTGCAGCGCGATAAGGCTCATCAGCCAGTCAAAGATCAAGGCCGAGTCGCGTCGAGACACTGCATCCTGGATGCCTACCTCACGGAACCGGTCAGCGATCTCGTCGAGGAAGTGAGGTGAGGCGAGTAGGAGCGCCGGCCGGGTGACCCCGATTACGTGCTGCCAAGCTTCTCTGTCGTCTTTCACATCGTGCCCCGGCTAGGCCGGCCAGGGCGATAGCGCGCAGCGAATAGCAGCCGTCAAGCTACTTACTTGACGGCTCTAAAACAACGCTTTCGTAACGCGCGACGTCAATGCTGCTCTTTGACGTACACGTATTCCGTCGCGGACGTGGCTACCTCGGCCGAAGGAGCTCTGAAGGTTAGAGCGGTTTCAGCTTACTCCGGTTCGTATCCAGCGGCTCTGAAGTAGTTGG
>NZ_CAXTAZ010000022.1:0-73917 GCF_964242715.1 uncultured Enterovirga sp. | reverse complement strand
AGTGAATCACGGCCGAGCAGCCGGCGCGAGCGGGTTCTTCAACAGCCTGCTAGGCGCCGAGGCGCGAAGCCAAAGGTCGACTGGGATCAGATGCGTAAAAGAGCGCTGGAGCTATTCAGCTATCACGGGGCGTTCCGTCCTGACGATCCGAGTTGGAATGCTCAGGCTCGCTTGGAGACAGCTCTTATCGAGTATGCCGCCGCTACTCAGAAGGTAGAGCTTGGCGTGAGCACTGTGCGCGAGCGCATTACGCTCTGGAGGTCGGAAACTCCGGATCAATTTCCGTTCGAATAGCTGACCATTTCCGGCCATTCCCGGCCGACTAAACACACCCGATCCTTCATCTTCCTGCCACCGAACACGGGCGGTCCCGTTCGGTGGCGACCTTCCCCGCCGGTTGAGGAAGAGTTCGGGGGAAGACTCATGAACTGGCTCAAAGACACTCAGCCACACCCAGACAAGCGCGGCTTCACCGTCGATCAGTTTATGGCCGCGTACGGAATCCGGCGGACCAAGACCTACGAGGAGATCAACTCGGGGCGCCTGAAAGCTCGGAGGGTCGGCGGCCGTACGATCATCGCCCGTGAGGATGCCGATGCCTGGCTCGCCAGCTTTCCTGTCGTAGAGGCTCGCGCTGCCTGATGTCCCAAACGAGAGAAGCCGGGCGGAGGATGGCTCCCCGCACCGGCTTCCGATGTGTCGCTTGGACGGCTGACACCGCGGAACCTACGCCACCCATTGCCGCCATTCAAGCGGCGATCATCTCGGCCCGGTTCGGGACACCGCTCCCGACGGCTCACGTCATCGCCGAACTGGCGTTCTCGTCTGGTGGGAGGCGCGCATGAGTAGCGCCTTCGGCCAGATCCTGGTCGTTATCGACGAGCTGACGCGGAGGGCAGCTGTCCTCCCGTCCGCCTCACCGGCCGACCTTTCCCTGATTGCGGGGCGTCTCGACGAGGCCGCCCAGAAGGTCCGGGTCATCGCGATGTGCCGCGAGGTCGACGTGCCGACGTCACCTCGCCGTGCCATCCCGCAAGGGAGGGCGGCATGAAGCCGTTCGGAGATGCGCGCGCCGATACTTGGCGGAACGAGGTCGGGCTCGCGGTCGACGACGAGCAGGGGCTTCTCGGGTCCTTGCTTATGTGGCCTGACAGCCTGGCCGGCGCCGTTGCGTTCGTCCGGCCGGATCACTTCATTGAGCCAATCCATCGATCTCTGTTTGAGGCAATGGCCGATTGCCATCGGGCGGGCATGCGCTCGAGCATCGGTGAGGTAAAGGCTGCCCTCGGCAAGAGGGCGGGCGCGAGCGAGGTCGCCCCGGGGATCGACCTCGCTGCGTACATGGCCCGGCTGCGAGACGACGGCGCCACTGCCGCCTCCACCATGGATTACGCCCGGCGGGTCCGGGCGAACTCCGCCATCCGCGCGCTCGCCTCGGCGATACCGGACGCGGGCGCCTCCGGGTTGCCCGAGGATCGGCTCAGCGCTGCCTTCGACCGAATAGATGCAATCCGGGCTGAGGTTGGAGAGGGTGCCGGTTCCGGCGCTTCGGTCGGCAGCATCGCCCAGGGCGTACTCGGCCGGGCCGTCGACATAGCAGAAGGAACTCGCCCCGAGCCGGGCATCACGACTGGGTTGCCGGACCTGGATCGAGCCATTCTCGGCTACCGCCCAGGAGAGCTGATCGTCGCTGGCGGCCGGCCCGGGATGGGCAAGACCACGTTCGCGACCTCGTCCGCCTTGAAGGCGAGCGACCCGCATGGGCAACGGACTGCCGGAGCCCTGTTCTTCGGTCTCGAACTCGGGGCGGAGGCAGTAGGGGCCCGCTGCCTCGCCGACATTGCCTACGACCGGTTCTCGTCTCCCACGCATTCCGCAATCCGCGCCGGCCGCCTGGACCAGCACCAGATCCAGCAACTCCGAACCGCGGAATGCCGGCTGAATGAACTCGACCTGGAAATCGACCATCGGTCGATCGCGACGGTCGGTGAGATCGAGGCGAAGTGCCGAGCTGTCCAACGAAGGTTTGAGCGCCAGGGCAAGCGGCTCGGCGTCGTGTTCGTCGACTACCTCAAGCAGGTGAAAGCCGGAGATCGCTACCGCGGCAACCGCGTCTACGAGATCGGGGAGATCACGGCCGGCTTGAGGGGCCTCGCGAAGCGACTGGAGATCTGCGTCGTGCTCCTCGTCCAGCTGAACCGAGGCGTGGAGCAGCGCGAGGACAAGCGGCCGACCCTCGCTGATCTCCGCGAATCCGGGGACCTCGAGAACGACGCGGACGTGGTGCTGCTGCTGTATCGCCCGGCCTACTACCTGCGCCGCGAGCTGCAATCGGCTGGAGACGCAGCCGAGGCCGAGGTCCTCACCCACAAGCTCGAGATGGCCGAGCACGATCTGGACGTGATTGTCGCGAAGAACCGGAACGGCGAGGGCGAACTCTCGATCCCGTTGTTCTGCGACATCGGCCGCTCTGCGGTCCGGTCGCTGGCCAGGAGCGGCGCATGAGCATTGCCGCTCAGACCTGGGCCGTGCAGCAGCGATGCGGGTCTGCGACCCTGAAGGCTGTGTTGATGGCCGTCGCTCGCTTCGCGGACGATGATGGCCTTGCGTGGCCGTCACAGCGGTTGCTCTCCGAACATACCGAACTGGACCAGAAGACCGTTAGGAGTGCCTTGAAGACGCTCTCCGAGAAGGGGGTGATCTTCCGCGAGCCTTTCACCCGCGAGGACGGCTCGCGCGGCGCCGATCGCATCCAGCTGAGCCTTCTTCAGAGTGGTTCCGAGCAGAACCATGGCCCGGTCCCAACTGGATCGGGGGGTACGGGCACAGCGTCCGGGGGTACGGGCGTACGGCCCGGGGGGGTGGGGGCGTACAGCCCGGGGGGTACGGGCGGAGCGCCCGGGCAAGAACTATCACTTGAACTATCAAAGGAAATATCTCCCTCCATCGAGGCTCCTGCCGAGCCCGTGCCAGAACCGAAAGCTCTGAAACCGAAAGCCGGATCGGAGCCGGACGGCTTCCCCGAGTGGTACCAGGCCTTCCCTCGACACGTCGGCAGGGATGCTGCCCGGAAAGCCTACGGCGCTGTCCTCCGGGACCGCAGGGCAACTCAAGCCGAACTCCTTGCCGGAGCGATCCGCTACGCCGCCGAACGCCGAGGCCAGGACCAGAAGTACACGAAGCACCCAGCGGCATGGCTGATCGCAGGTCGATGGGCCGACGAGCCGACCGCGTCAGCCGGCAAACCAGCCGCCACCCTCGTCGAGCGGGAGAGCGGACAGCGAAAGCTCGTGAGCCGCTGGAGAGCCTCACCCCATTCCTGGCCCCGCAACATGGGCCCAAGGCCCGATGAGCCTGGATGCAGCATTCCCAAACCAATTCTCGCGGAGTTCGGCCTATGAACCCGGGCACACTCACACCCGACCCGAACGTCGCAGACCTCCTGCACGGGACAGCCGAGATCGCGAACCACCTTGGCCTGCGTCGCCGACAGGTGGAGGGCATGATCGCCAGACGCACGATCCCGACCTTCCGGCTCGGAAAGACAGTCTGCGCTCGGAGGTCGACCTTGAACGCCTTTATTGCGGAACGGGAAGCCGACGCCATCGCAGACGCGAGAAAGCCATCCCCGGAAAGCCTGGAGCCGACATCATGACCGGATTCCCGCATCCCTACGTCATCGTCACGACTGACGGTGACACCATCCGGACCCTGCATCCGCCGAGTCTAGGAGGGCACAGGACGGCCATTGAGGCGGCACTAGCCTCCATCCTCGCCTCAGACCGTCCGACGCCGTCTCCGAAGCTCCCATGCGCCCTCAAGGTGGAAGACGCACACCCACAGACCTTCACTCAGCGGGAGAGCGCAGCTTCACGGGGTTACACCGGCAATTCGTGCCAGGACTGCGGCTCGTTCGCGATGAAACGGACAGGAGTGTGCGAGACGTGCGAGGCGTGTGGCTCAACAAGTGGCGGATGCTCGTAGGCGCGAGAGGATAGAAATAGGTCAGCACAGTTGACCTAAATTTACGCTGGCTACCGAGACCACGAGCCGAGCCCTTGGTCCCTAGGGACTCTCAGCATAGGGCGGCACTTCAACCAGCGTTCCGATCAGGCGCAAGAGGGCCTGGTGTTCGGGGCCCTTCGCGCCTGCGATCAAGAAGGTTCCTAATTCAATGTGCAATAGGCGGCCGCCCGACGGGGCATTCGGCTGATGAATAACGAAGGCGTGACCGTTCGACGGTTCTCGGCCGATGAACCAGGAATCTCCGTTCGGGCTGCGGTACAACTCTCGCCGTTCTGTCATGATGGATTATCGGCTCCTGCTTTGAGCCTAGGCTACAGGAGCGAGGCCCGAAACGCGATCTTCGGACCGGCCTGTTCCTGGACTCAGCATCATGTTACGCTATGCTCATCCCTCGTGGAGCAATGCGTAATGGCCAGCAACTTCGTCGCCTATTACCGCGTTTCAACAGAACGGCAGGGTCAGAGCGGCCTCGGGCTTGAGGCTCAGCAGGAGGCGGTCAGGAGCTACCTGAACGGCGGCCGGTGGAAGCTGGTCGCTGAGGTTGTCGAGGTAGAGAGCGGCAAGAACTCGCAGCGGCCGAAGCTTACGGGGGCGATCCGGCTGGCCAAGCTGCACAAGGCGACGCTCATCATTGCGAAGCTCGACCGGCTCGCTCGCAACGTCCACTTCGTGTCGAGCCTGATGGAGAGCGGCGTCGAGTTCACGGCCGTCGACTTCCCCCAGGCGAACCGCCTCACGATCCACATCCTCGCGGCCGTCGCCGAGCATGAGGCGGCCATGATCTCCGCCCGGACAAAGGCGGCTCTGGCTGCGGCCAAGGCAAGAGGCATGAAGCTCGGCGGCTTCCGAGGCCACACCTTCACGGCAGAGCATCACGAGGCGGCCTTGCGGGCACGCCAGGCGGGCTCTGAGGCCCGTGCGGCTGAATTGGCGCCCGTTATAGCCGAACTACGGTCATCGGGCCTGACGAGTCTCCACGGCCTCGCACGGGCCCTAACAGAGCGCGGCATCCCGACGGCGCGAGGGGGCTCGACATGGGCTCCGGTGCAGGTGGCTCGGGTGCTGGAGCGGATCGGATCGGCCGGATGATCGACAAACCGATGAGCGACGACTTCGCAGGTGGCTACAGGTTGACGATCGCTCGCGAGGCCGATGGGAGCTATGTCGGGCGTCTCGACAGCAGCGACGGGGATCTCTGGACCGACCTCCAGCAGCAGCCGCAGCAAGGCGATCAGTTCAAGCGTTCGCTGCTCGCCTTCGCCGAACGCTACGGCATCCCTGTGCGCTTGCTCAAAGACCCGGCCTAGTGCCCGGCCGAACGACGTTCGCCATTCAGGTCTTCAAGCGGCAGGACGGCCGGCTCGTCAGGAGGGCAGGCGGCTAATCCTCGCCGTTAGACAATTTATCTGGACTGGGCCGCTTTAAACGGCGGGTTAACCATAACTGCTCATGCATTTCCGAGCTGGAGTGCACTGCCATGAGCAAGAGCGCCGCCAAGTCTAGAAAGCGAACGAGGCTTTTGAAGCAGGCCAGGGTTCTGGCCGGTGCTGGCCTACATCCTGACGGGGCCAGTGTTGTTACTCACCTGCGGGAGGTAGAGGCCTTCACCGAAGTTCGCAGCTGGCTGGAAGACGTCCGGTTTGTGCACCAGCTGAACCAGATCTGCGCGCGCGGGCAGCTCGAACGCTCACGCCTTCCCTGATGTCCGACATTGGATCCCGTTTGCGTCCACGAGGGGAGCTCGTTGAGAGTACGGGTAATCGCCGTGCTCAGCCTTGCACGTCCACACGGGACTTGCGGCGATGGCTGGGCGCCTTGGCCTTCATTTGCGCGGGAATGGGCGTCGCTGCCCAGGACCTAAGAGCTAGTCGGCCGTTTCCGTCCTTCAGCCCCGAAGTTGTCGCCGAACGAGCGAAAGCACAGAAGCGGTCGGAGGAATTTCATGATCGAAGCAGCCGGATAGCCAAGCATGCCATCAACTCTATTTGCCGAGGGTGTCTCGACCCCCGTCTCTCGCCGAAGGACTCGACCTCCCTAGCCGTGGCCATAGTTCCGCGGCACGCAAGGCCAGTCAGACACGCGCGGCCGGCTCGGTCGACGAAGCGCGCAATCTATGCCGAGGGTCGCCGCCGCGGGACCGTTAGGTCCGTGCTCCTGGCCGGCTACATCAGTCCCTTTTGAAACGCCCGACAACGTCGTCGGGGCGCTGCCGGCTCGCCGCTACTCCGAATCGGACTCGGGGGCGAGCCGCGCCTCGATCGTGAGCGGCCGGCCGCCATGCATCAGCGGCGGCATGACGTGCGAAACGCACAGCTCGATCGACACGTCCAAGCCGAGCACCAAACGGCCCGGGCCGGTTGATCGTCCAATCGTCCACCATCACCCGACATGCCAGCCGCCGTGCTCCGGGCAGAACACGAGATAGGAGCGGTCAGGCTCGGGCGTGAAGGCGAAAGCCGGGACGGGCTCGCTCATGGCCTTCCCCTCATGCTGACCAGGAGAAGGCCGACGCCCGCTCCGGCAACGGCGGCCAGAAACGCCCTCGTTCTCCAGTCATGCATCGGCCGCGTCCCGCGCGCTAACCAGCGGCGCCGGCATTAGCTCACCTCTCCTCTCCCACATCTCGGCCCGTTCCCGCGCGTCGGCGTCATGCGCCTGCATCTCGCTCCGATTGTCCGGATGCGCGGCGCACAGGTCGCGGTATCGCTCCTCGACTGCAGCTTTCGCGGCTTCTCTGGTCGCCGCCCGTCCGTGATTCCGGGCATGGTCCAGGCCCGATACGCATCCGGTCGCGAACATGCTCCACCACCACGCTCCGAAGAGTTCAACGTGCCCGTCGGACACCAGCATGGCGCGGCCAATCGGAGCGGAACCGTCATACGCGGTGCCGTCGTTCGGATCGTTGGTGTGGCCGCCAATCGACGTGACGCGCCAGGTGATCGGGATGGCGTCTGGGGTGCCGCTCATGTCTCGGCGATAGCCGATTCGGCCAAGCTGGATGAAGTCCGGAGAGGTCTGCGGCCTCTTGTCTGGTCACGCGCCGACCTCAACCCGTATTGCCCCGCATGCACTCAGGGCTACCCGCAAGTACATCGAGGGACATATCTAGTATTCGCGGCAGACCTGTGGTATATGATCTGCATTACACGCGGCTTTCGGCGGAGGCCATTCGAAATGGCAGGAACTGGCACCGGCTACAACGCTGAGAATGCCATGGTGGTGCAGATCGCTCCATCGGGTAAGCCGATCGTTGTGTCAGCGGGCTTTTCTCGCCCGGCAGATACGACGCCATACATCGACGGCGATCTCGTAGCCAACTCGACGACAGCGGGGCTGATTGTACCGCTGGCCCTTCCAGTTGGAAGAGAAGGCGAAGGGAGAGTTTGCGGGATCATCGGCAAGGCTCGCCTGAAGAAGACCGGTGCGAACATCGCCGCCAGGGGTTTCCGCGCACACTTTTTTCAAGACAGCCCGACCGCGGCGAGCGGCGACAATGCGCCTTTCTCAACGAGCGCAAGCAATTATCTTGGGTTCAGCTTGTTCACGCAAGAATTTAAGACCTTCACAGATGGGAAGGTGTCACTCGCAAGTGATTGGTCGGGGAGAATGATGTTCGATTGCCCCGCAGGCACTGAGAATATTTATGCGCTGCTCGAAGTCTCGGATGCTTACACGCCGGCCTCGGGTGAGACGTTCACGCTCACCATCGAAGCCGTCCGGTTCTGATCCGGGCAGCTGAAATCGAGGCCGAGCTATGGCTGACACCCTGTTCCCGGAGTTGATCCAACTTAGGACCGAGCCGTTTTTGCGGCAGGCCCTGAACGACATCGCTCGCGCCGAGTGCACCTCGACCTCGGAATTCATTCGCCGCGAGCTGAGGCTCGTCGTGGCGCGGTATTCCTTCGCCCATGCGGTCAAGGGCGGTTTCGCTCTTCGCGTTGCAACCCCGGACGACGTCGTCAACCTCGGCCTGAACTTCCCGGAAGGCATGCCGTGGGTCGGAACGACCATCACGCTTCGGGGCGAGCCGGTCGGGATTGGGGCCGTGTTCTGGGACGCGACGGGCCGAGCCTGGATTGCGGTCACCCAGCGCGAACCTATCCCGCCCGCTATGTTCGCCCGTGTGCTGGATCGCATGATCGCGGACCTGCACGCTGCGGGCGGCAAGGTGCTGCATGCCCTTGCCGATCCCGACTTCCCTGAGCAACCCGAGATACTTCAGCGTCTAGGCTTCGTGCCTACGACTGGCATCGTGCCCGATCGTGAGGTGTGGGTCCTCAGTCCGCTCGTCACAGAGGGGCTGCCGACATGACCGACCAGCAATCGCAGACCGACCTGCAGGCCGTCGTGGTCCACGAGACCGGTGAGTCCGAGAAGGTCATCGCGGCGCTTGAAGCCATGTTGTCCGGCCTCCCGCTATGGGCGACCGATCCGGAGGAATACGAGCGTCACCTGGAGCGGACCCAGCCTGCCTACTTCCACGCGGAAGGGGGGACCGCATGAGGCACGACCTAAGCGTCGGGCGCACGCTCTCTCTCCGTGGGATGGTCTGCCACGACCCGCTGACGCTTACGCTCGGACTGGTCAGCGGTGGGCTGAGCCTGATGGGCTCCTCTGATGCGGCTGAGGGACAGCGGGATCAGGCTGAATCCACGGCGCGCGCGCAGGAGATGCAAGCTGCCGCACAGGAGAGGCGGGCCAACGAGGAACGCGCAGCGTCTCAGCGCGAGGCAATAGCTCGCGACCGCAAAACCGAACTGACGCTCAGCCGAACCCAGGCTGTTGCCGCATCCAGCGGTGCGGGCGCCGATGACCCGACCGTATTGGACCTCGTGGGCGATACGGCCGCTGAAGGGGAATACGGCGAACTGACAGCCTTGTACGAGGGCCATGCTCGGGCGACGACACTGGACGATCAGGCGACCATCTCCCGCTTCACGGCTGACCGCACCAGAAGGGCCGGACCGATCGCGGCACGGGCCACGATGCTGTCGGGCCTGTCGAGCTTCGCCTCGAGCGTGGGCAGGGCAAGGTTCGATCCGAGGTCCGGTCTCTAGTGCCGCGGCTTCCTACACTTGAGGGCTTCAGCCCGCCGCGGGCTTCCCGCGGCATCGAGACCTATCCTGAGGCCGATCCCGTCGCTCAGGCCCAGGTGAAGATGGGCGCTGCCGTCCAGGGCTTTGGTACGACCATCGGCGGTATGGTTGCCGATGCGTATCGTGAGGACAAGAAGACCCGCGGCGGCCTTGAGGCCGCTCGGGCCGAAGCTGATCTCACCACTAGGATGTACGCGCTCAATGCCAGGCGTGAGGAGGAGACCGATCCCGACAAGCTAGCCGGATACGAGGCGGCGCAACGGCAGCTCGTGGACGAGTCGGCCAGGAACTTCTCCGACCCAGACAAGGCCGAACTCTGGCGCACCCAGAAATCCCCGACGATCGCGAGCCAGAAGGTCAGCGCCGATGCGCGCGCCAACAGGCTTCGAACGGACTCCAGCCTCGCCGCTGACGACGCTCGACTGGACGCGCTTCAGCGTGAAGTCCCGCGGGCCAAAACGCCCGAAGAGCTTGGCCAACTCGTAAAATCCGGAAACCAGATCATCACGGCCCAGGCGGAGGCTGGTCACATCAATGAGCGAGCGGCCGGAGAAAAAAAGCGCGCGCTCGCAGTCGGTTTCGCCCGAAGGTTCGCATTGTCGAAGTCGCCTGAGGAGCGACTTCAGTTGCTCGGCCCGGACGAAGATGAGCAGCCGACCACGGCGGCTACCCCCGGCAACGGCGCCGCGATCACCTATACGGAGCGAGATCTCGACAGGGCGGCCCGCACGATCATTGGCGAGGCGCGAGGCCAGCCACGGGACGGGAAGGCGGCTGTCGCTCACGTTATTCGGAATCGTGTGGTGGCGGGCGGCTACGGCGCGGACCCGACCTCTGTCGTTCAGGCTCCCCATCAGTTTGAGCCTTGGTCCCGCCGTCGTGCCGAACTCGAAGCCATCGATTCAAACAGCCCCGACTTTCAGGAGGCGCATGCCTTAGCGAAGGCCGCCTTTGACGGAACCGAGGCAGACCCGACCAAGGGCGCAACCCACTTCGCGAACGTCGGCACGGTAGCCGAGAGAGGTGACAGCGCGGGCCGACCCGGTGGGTGGCTCACGAAGATGACGAACGTCACCAAGATTGGTGCCCACACCTTTGGGAACGCCGATGCCGGGCGCAATCCGAATTACGTCCGGGCGGCAGCCGCCCCCACCCAGATCTCGCCACAGGTTCAGGTAGCAGGAGCCGCTGCCGTTGGGGATGGACCCACTCCGCCTGCGGCTCCAATGATCTATGCGGATAGCCTCGGTGTCGGCTTGGCCAGTGCCGCCGGGTTTGCGCCCGCAGATGGTGCGGCTGGGAAGCGTCAGGGAACAGCCCCCGGCTTCCAGCAAGAGAGCGCTCAGCCCGCAGCTGTCTATTCGCGAATTCTCCTGGCTCCGAAGGCGGCTGTCCCCGGCCAGCAACTCGTGATCAGCGCCGTATCCAACGATCCGACGTCAGGCCTGCAAGGGCTCCCAGCCGCGCTGCATAACGCGAAGGAGAAAGGCTACAAGCCCGTCGTGATGGGTGTCGGGACGAAGTTCGGCCCCGAGGTCAACGAGAAGATCAAGACGGCGACCGAAGCGGCGGGCGGGGTTTTTGTCCCGCTCCCGACAGAGAAGGGAATGGTCGGAGCTGATGGCGTCCATCTCACGGATGCGGGCTCAAAGAAGGTCTGGGCCGACATCCAGGCCGTTGGAGGCGGAGCGTCGCTTGGGGCAGTTCCGGGCGCACCCGCCGTTCCAGCCCCCGGCACGGGCGCTCCGCCCCCATCTCCCCTGCACCCTGTAGCGCAGGTGCTCTCCTTCGAGGATCGCCGCGCGATCAGGATGGGGGCTCGAGAGGATATCGCGAAGCGGGGTCGCGAGGAGGAGAAGACCCGTGTCGGGGAGCGCGCCCAGATGGTGACGCTCCTCAACGACGATCTGGCGTCGGTCGAACGAACGGGACAGGGCATCCCGGACTTGAACAGGGAGAGGGTGCAGAAGGCGCTTGGCGACGAGGGCGCAAGCCACTGGCTCAGCGAACGCGCCCGCGCTCACGGAATCTACGAAGCGCTCGACGGTATCGACACTCTCTCCGAGGGCGACATCGAGCAGCGGCTTCGGAAGCTCGAACCCAGGCCCGGCACGGTCGGCTATGTCGACGAGACCAAGACATACGAGCGGGCGCGCAAGCAGGCCGACAAGCACATCCAGGCCCGCCGGGTAGACCCCGCCCTCGCGGTCGACAACTTCCCGACCGTCAAGGCGGCCCGGACAGAGGCCAAATACACCCAGATTGGTGAGGCGAAAGTAATCGAGCCGGCCAGCGCCCAACGCATCGTTTCGGCGCGCATCGCGGCCCAGCAGCAGATTGGGATTACCGAGCCGATGGCGGTGACCAAGTCGCAGGCTCGGGAAATCGCCCGGCAGCTTCGGTCCGGGGAGAACGACGACGACAAGCTGAAGGGCTTCGTCGGGAGCTTGCACGCGACCTACGGCGAGGACCTGACAGACCAGATTCTTACCTCGACCTTTCAGCATGTCGGCGTGAACACCGACTTGGCTGTGGCCAGCACAGACGCCTTGAAGTCGGTCGCGGCCGGGCAGCGCCCAACGGTGGGTCAGGCCCGGCGCGTCGAGACGCTTCGAGACAACCAGACCGCTACGGACGCGATGAGCGGGCGCGAGTCGGCGGCGCTGCCCGACTTCTCGTTCGACCCCATGGGGAACAGCACCGGCATGGGCTCGCCGGCTACGCCTCAGCGGCCAAGAGCGGCCTCCGCTGTCCAGCCGGAAGGCAAGGAGAAGCCGCCTGTCCTCAGAGGTTCGGTGACCGGCGAGCACCTTCGCATGCTGCACGAAGGCAGGGACAATCCGGAGACTAAGCGGGCGTTCAACGATGTCTACGGGACGCCGGAGTCGCCTGACCCGGCCGCCTACATCATCCGAGAGGCCGACCGCAGAAAGAAGGCTTTGGCTGACGGAGGCAAGAAATGACCGCCTCGTTGCCGCAACTTCCCGGGGGCGCTACTGTCGATGACAGTGCGTTCGCTCCTTGCCGTTCTCATCCTCCTGCTAAACGGTCCCGTCCTGGCGCTGTCGCCTCCGGCGGAGATCGTCTGCGATCTGGTGGACCACCACCGTTTCGTCACGCCCGGCAGTTCCCCTCGCGGGCAGGTCACGTTTTTCAGGTTCGACCTCCGCAGGCGCACAGCGCGAATGAAGTATGGCGCCGGCTTGTTTGGCGAGCATGCCGTAAAGATGATCGCCACCTCGGATGTATTCACTTTCACTTTCGAGCAGGACTTCGCCACGACTTTCATTCGCGTCCAGCGCGACGCGCGACTGGGTCGACTGCCTGCAAACAAATCAGTCAGAATGCTCTCTACAGGCGTAGAGACAGAGATGAGCGCCGGCACCTGCGCGGTCTCCGAGGGCCGCGCCTAGCCGCGTCAGCTTCCCCGTCTGCAGGTCGTGGCCTCCGGCTCATTTCTGGAGGTAGAGCGCGATGACGCTTACGATCAGCGCGGCGGCTGCGATCACGGCTGCGACCCTCGCCGTGGTAAGTGCCTTCTGGGCGGTCAAGGCCTGCTCAGACGCCGCCAAAGCTGCCGCCTCGGCTGCTGTGGCGCTGCGTGAGGCCTCCCGTGTCATCTCCGCATGGCGTGACTCGCTCCTGGCTTCGTCCAGCGAGGCAAGCCATTCCTCGGCCGCGGGACGCCTTCCTGTCTGCCCCGGCTCTCCGAACTCCCCCAGCGCAAGCTTCTGCCGAACGGATTTCTCGCCAAGCTTTTCGAGGTCGGACCAGAACTCGTCTATGTGCGCCAACTCGGCCTCCCTCGACGGGCAGACGAGCAGAGAAGCACTGAGCACCGACTTCGTCGAATCGCAGGCCAGTCATGCCCGGCCCTGACGATCTCATGGCATTGACGGCGCTCCACGATCCGGTGACGAGCCCGATCACGCCGGACGTTGCGCCCTCCCTCGACCCGCTGCGCCAGGACGATAACCTCGGCCTGCCTGACATCGCGGCACCCGGCCCCTTGCGGCTGACCAATCCCTTCGACCTGGAGGGCAAAGGTCCGCGGCAGGGCATGTCGTTCTCGGAGAACCAGTCCGGGGCGTTCCGGAGCAATTCGATCCTCGGCGCTGCCGTCGAATCCGCCGACATGGCCAGGGTGCGCCGTGATCCAGGCAACTCCGCCATGGATCGGGCTTGGCTCGCTGCCGCTGCGGTCGATCCGACCATGGCGAACACGGTCAGCTCGGCTGACCCGTGGATGAGCAACGTGGCCCCGGCGGAAGCGACTGCGGCAAGGGACGCAATCGCAGAGCGCAACTTCTACGAACAGCTCGCCTACGACTCGAACCCGACCAGGATCACCGGCCCCGGGGTTGCGGGCACCATCGCCGGCGTACTGGCTGACCCGACGAACCTGATTGGCGTGCCCGGCCGGCTTCTCTCAGCCGCCGGTCTAGGTGCTCGCCCGATCCTCCGGTCTGCCGTGGACAATGCCATCGTAGCGGGCCTGACCGATCAGGCGGTCCAGGGCATCCGCATGGGCTCGGGCGCTCAGGAGGAATACGACGTCACCCAGGCCGTTGCTGCGCCTGTCGTCGGCGGCGCACTAGGCGCGGCGCTGCCCGTCGTGGTCGAAGGGGTGAAGCGCGGCGTCGGTGCCGCCAGCCGCGCCGTTCGCGGGCGGCTGGCGGGAGAAGCCCCTTCGGTGCGGCCGGAAGTGCCGCCGCCGGCCTCACAGGAGGCTGTACAGGCCGTCGAGCCTCCGAGCCCTCCTCCTGATGCCAGCATCGCTGCCGCTGCCACAGTGGTGGCGCCAGCACCTCAGCCAGTCGGAGTGCCGCCTCAGCCTCTGCCCGGAGATCTCGCCCGCTTCGAAACCGACGCTCAGTTGCTTGGCCAACCCATTCCGCGGATGCCCGAACACAGGGTCGCGACCGCGGACGGCGGCTCTGTCGATGTCCGCCCGGTGGTCGTCGAGGCACGCGACCTCCTAACATCTGCCGACAGCGGCTATGACGGCGCTCTTCAACCTCGCCAGCGGGATCGCGCCGCCTCTCAGGAGCAAATCCGCAATATCGCGACGGGGCTGGAGCCGGAGCGCCTTGGCTTTTCGGCAGAGGCAGATCGAGGAGCTCCGATCGTCGGTTCCGATGGAATGGTGGAGAGCGGCAACGGCCGAGTCGAGGCTATCCGTCGAGCCTACGAGCAGAACGGCGAGGCCGCGCAGCGATACCGGGAATGGCTGGCCGACAAGGGGGTCGACGTCTCGGGCTACGATGCCCCGGTCCTGGTCCGTGAGCGCGTAACCCCGATGACGCCAGAGGAGCGTCAGGCCTTCACGGTCTCGGCGAACCGGTCGTCCACCCTCGCCATGTCGGCACCAGAGCGCGCGCTGGCAGATTCGAGATTGCTCACGCCCGACAGCTTGGACCTGATCCGGAATGCGAACGACCTAGGGGCCGTGGCTAACCGGGACTTCGTCCGTTCGTTCGCGGCCGCGCTGCCACAGGCCGAGCGAGGTGCCCTCTCCACGGCGGAGGGCGGGCTATCTGCCGAGGGTCTGACGCGGGTTCGCAACGCGGTCCTGGCTCGGGCCTACGGTGACGCTCCGGTCCTGTCCCGGATTACGGAGGCCACGAGCGACGACATTAAATCCATCTCGAGCGCCCTGACCGCCGCAGCCCCGGAATGGGCGAAGATGCGGGCGGACATCGAAGGGGGGCGAGTTCGTGGCGACGTCGATCTGACCACGAGCCTCGTCGAGGCGGTGAGCCGCACGGCCGACCTTCGCACTCAGGGGCAGAAGCTGGATGCATTCTTCGCGCAGCAAGACGCCTTCGATCGCGTTCCGGAAACAGTCGAAGCCTGGATGCGGATGTTCTATGATCCGTCTGGCCGGCGCGCTGCTGGCGGGCCGCGGATCGCGGAGGGGCTGAGAGCCTATGCCACCGAAGCCAGAAAGGTCACCGCAGATGCCGGCCTCGACCTCGGACTTGAGCCCGTCCGACCAGGAGACCTTCAGCGGCTCGCCACCGATCGCGCCCGTGGAGATGCAGGAGAGGCACCTGCTGTTCTCTTCCGCCGCGGCGCTGGCGATGGGCAGGGCGATGCAGCACGTCGGTCGGAAGTTCGAGGACCAGGGCCTTCTCGATCGGGGAGCGATCTTGGAGGACCGGGCCTCCGAGGCGATGAAGCAGGGGCAGCGGCATCTCGGGCCGCTGAACTAGCCGACGTCGATGCGCACGTCCGGTCGGAAGGTCGGGCGATCCAGGAAGAGCTGTTCCGCAAAGGTCCCGTCAGTCCTCACGGCAACGAACTGGAGAAGGGCAGGCCGCTTGCGGACCAGGGCACCGTGCCCGGCGACACGCGGGTCGGGCGGCTTGAGGATCTGGCCGCAAAGTTCGCTGCCGATTTCGACACGATCCTCCGCACCGGCCGCGTCACGCCAGGCGCTCAGGGCACGTACAACACGAAGTCCGGTGTCGCGCGGGTCCGCAGCCTGTCCGATCTCGACACGGTCATCCACGAGGTTGGGCACAGCCTTCACCTCAACCCGCTCACCAAGCCCAGCATCGACCCGATCGTCATCCGCAACCGCGGCGAGCTTGCCGCCGTAGGCGCGGGCCAGGGGCCAACTGGGGACGCGGAAGCCTTCGCCGAGCTGTTTCGCCTCTACGTCACCAACCGGCCTTTCGCACAGAAGACCTATCCGAAGGCGGCTGCGGAACTCGACCGCGTCCTGCGGACGAGCATGCCGGATCAGGCCCACGCCCTCGATGAAATGCGCGTCTCTCTCGACGCCATGCACCGGGCGGATTCCGGGGCCATCGTCACGGCCGACGTCGTCACGCCGGCACCCGATGGCCTGTTCACCCGCATCATGGACGTGCTCGGGCTCAGGAACGTGGGCGGCGCCGACGTCGATCCGCTTGGGCGGCCGATCTACCAGTGGCGCGACGCCCTCTACACCCGGTTCGTCGATCCGAAGAACCCGATCGCCAAGGCCATCGAAGGGCTCGGCCGCATCTACAAGGACAGCACGGGTAAGACGCTCGACCTCCTTCCGATGGACGATGCCTATATCCGGGCTCGGCTCTCGTCCGGCTCGCATGCAACGGCCGACTCGATCCTGAAGCGTGGTGTCATCCCGGCGAACGGGACCGACTTCGTCGGGCCATCGTACTTCGACGCGATCACGACGGCGATGGGACGGCGCTGGTCGCAGCAGCAGTGGCACGAGTTCGGCGCCTATCTCGTCTCTCGCCGGATGGTCGCGGAGTATAACCGCTTTTTGCAAGGCGACCTGCCGAACCCGCCGGGCAAGTTCTCCCAGGCCGACTACGCGAAGGCCGTGGGTGAGCTCGAGGCGGCTAACCCGGGATTCAAAGACGGAGCCACCCAGCTCTACGAGTTCCAGACCAACCTGTTGCAGCGCCGCTTCGACAAGCACCTCTTCACGAAAGGCTACCTCGACGCCTCGTTGGTCCGCACGGACTACGTGCCCCTTCACAGGGACATGTCTGACCTTGGTTCCGGTCAGACGGTGAATACGAGGTCAGGAGATGCCGGCGCCTCGTTGATGAAGGCGTTCCGCGGGTCGCAGCGTTCGCCGCTCAATCCGCTCGACATGATCTTCAAGTCCGTCCACGACCTCGAATTCGAGATTGCGGCCAACGACACGAAGCGGGCGATCGCGAGACTCGCGGACATGGCTGGGCCGGGTTCAGGAGCGATCGCCGAGCACATCCCGGCAAACCGCCTGACCGCGTCGCATGTCGATGTCATGGACGCCCTCCAGAAGGCCGGCGTGCGGGCGAACGTTGATAGCGGTGACCTCACGGCCCTGCTGCAGCATGCCGAGATGCTGATGGGCGACGACGTCTTCGCTCGCATCTTCCGCCAAGAACCCATCCGGCCCGGGCAGGAGCCGATCACCTTCTATTTCGAGAACGGCGAGCGTCGGGCATTGCGGCTCGCGGACGGGCGTTTTGGGGCGGAGCTTCACGCGGCGCTCAACCTGATGAGCGACCTCGAGAAGAACGTGTTTCTCTCCGTCCTTCAGATCAGCCAGGCCGTGCTTCGAGCCGCTGTCACGAAAAGCGTTGGGTTCATCTATCGGAACTTCGTCCGAGATCAGCTCACGTCCACCGCGACGGCCGGCCGCAACTACATCCCGTTCTACAGCGCCATGAAGGGCGGGCTGGACGTCATCTTCCAGGGCGGTGACTTCGAAAAGTACATCGGACACGGCGGTATCGCCGGCGGCCTCATCAACGATGCGATCGAATCGAGTGCCTTCGGTCACCACGCGCAGGCGTTCCGGCAGAAATCCATCGTTGATCCCCGGCGGCTGGCCCATGGAGCAGCCAAGGTCATCGAAATCTCGGAAGCATCTACGAGGGCCGGTCTATTCCAGTCCTACTACAGGCAGGCGCAAGGCCTCGGCTTCGATGACATGAACTCGGTCCTGTACGCCACCTTCAAGTCGAACGACTACATCGACTTCCGCAAGGCCGGCTCGCACATGGGAGCCATACGTCGCATCGTGCCCTTTCTCAATGCCGCCGTGCAAGGGACCGATCGCGAGTACCGGGCGCTCTTCGGCGATATGATCAAGCTGGAGGGCAAGCGCTGGCGCGGTGAAGGCCTGTCCACGCTCGAGGCCGACCGGCTGACCGACGCTCGCGTGGCCTGGCTGAAGACGCTGGCAGCCGGCGCGGCTCTAGGCGCTGGAGGGGCTTATTTCAACGCTGAGAACCCCGAGTGGAACCAGGCATCGGCCTGGCGTCGGAACTCGAACTATCACCTTTTGCCCATGGGTGACGGCAGGTGGTTCGTTTCGCCCAAGCCGTTCGGGTTCGTCCGCAACGTTTCGGACCTGTTCGAGTACGCAACCGAGTTTGCCATCCGTCGGGACCCGACCATCGCCAGCAAGTGGCTGAAGGCTGTTGGTGAGGCCCATCACCTTCCCTATTCGAACCCGATCGTCGACGTCTTCTACAATGTCCGGTCGAATTACGACGCCTTCAAGGAAAAACCTATCGTTCCGACATATCTCCAGGGCGTCGAGCCTTCGGAGCAATATGACGCTCGAACGTCAGAGGTGGCGAAGCATATCGGTGACGCAACCGGCTGGTCTCCCATGAAGGTCCAGTACGTGATGCGCGCCCTCGGCGGCGGCATTGCGCAAGACTTCATCCAGGGCAGCGATGCCCTCTTGCGGCAGAAAGGTCCGAAGACGGCGACCTGGGACCTTCCCCTCCTTCGCGAACTTTCGAAGAACCTCGCACCGGGCAACGAGATCGCCAAGTCATTTTGGGATCAGGTGCGCCTCCGGACGGGAAGTCTCGCTCAGGCCGCGGACACCTACCAGAACAAGATCAAAGCCGGGGAGCGCATCGGGGCTGCCGAATACCTGCAAGGGCTGTCCGAGGACCGCCGCGCTTGGGCCGTGCTCATGACGCAGGGGTTCCCGATCGAAGCCAAGATGATGCACCCGCTCTACGCGACCCAGGCACATGCCACGATCATCTCCGGCGTCACGCGGCAGCTCGTGAATAACAACCTCGTCCGCGAGAGTGACGTCGAGCGCGGGAAGACGATCCTGTCTCGGCGCGACGCAAAACCCATCCTGGTGGACGGCTCCACGCGCGAGAAGGTCATGTCGGAGCTGGATGCACTCACGATGGCCTACGCGCGGAACGCCCTCTTGGTCACCAAGGCGCCTGGGCTGGAGGGTGTGCCGGCGGTCGACCCGTCCGTGCAGCTCGATCGGATCAAGCGGCTCTCGCCCGAGGTGTTCGCGGAACTAGAGGCTCGGACCAAGACCAAGCGCATCCACGATCTCGACACGGTCCGCGACCGCTGGCCGGAGGTGAGGGCTCGCATCCTGAGGGATGGCGAGAAGGCCGACCTGAAGGACCTGCTAGTGAGACGGCCACGATCCGTAAAGACCAGGAAGGCACGGACACCCACGGAGCCGCAGCCGACCCCTGGTCAGAACGAGGGGGACGACGAATGAGCCCGGTCACCGACGTCATCCAGTTACGCCCGTTGACCCGGCAGACCGACCTCGGGGCCGCGATGCTGTGCCTCAAGGCATACTATCTCGCGCAACTGCCGCCCGGTGAGCCTGCGCCGCCTTCCCGGGTTGCGAGCGAGGAAGACGAGCGGCTGGTTCAGGCTCTCGCGGCGACGTGGCGGGCCGGCCTAAGCAAGGAGAAGACGCGTGCCGCTGAATAGGAAACAGGAGCGTTTCGTCGAGGAGTACGTCATCGACATGAACGGCGCGCAAGCAGCGATCAGGGCCGGTTATGCCAGGCGTACCGCGAAGCAGATCGCGAACAATCTGATGAAGGTGCCCCACGTCAGGACGGCTCTCGATGTGGCGCGGCAGAGAGTTTCCGAGCGGGCGGAGATGCAGGCCGACGAGGTGCTGCGCGAGCTCGCGAAGATCGCGCGAGCCAACATGGGCGAGTTCATGCGGGCCACCTCGGGTGGCGATCCCTATTTCGATTATGCCTCCCTGACGCCGGACCAGACGGCGGCTCTCTCCGAAGTCACGGTAGAGGACTTCAAGGAAGGCCGGGGTGAGGACGCGCGCGACGTCCGTCGAGTGAAGTTCAAGCTTCACGACAAGCTGGGGGCCCTCGAAAAGCTCGGGCGGTACCATGGCCTGTTCAAGGACAAGGTTGAGGTGACCGGAAAGGACGGCGAGGCTCTTTCTGCGCGTGAAGAAGCCCCGCCTGACCGTATGGCCCTGGCCCTTCTCGCGGTGCTGTCGGGGGGCAATGCCCGGCCATGAGCTTCCTTCGAGCACTGCTCGCTGCCGTTGCCAACAAACACCGAGTGCGTGTCTCGGTGCCCGAGAAGGCCGCGCTGGTCCCGGTCGTTCCGATCCAGCCCATCGGAGCACTGCGTCGTGAACCGGCAGTAGATCGCGCGATCGGCACGCACGACGAGCTGGCGGACTTCCTGGCGCAGCCCCGGCTGGAGCAGATGCGGGCGCTCGATCGCGAACTGCGCACCTTGCCCGACCACGAATACCGCCTCGTCGCGGACGTTCTTCGCAACGAACTGGCGATGCCGTGGCTTCCCATCCCGGGCCCGCAGACGGCCGCTCTCACAAGTCAGGCTGACATCCTCCTGTATGGCGGCGCAGCGGCCGGCGGGAAGACCCAGACACTGATCGGCGCCTCGGCCGAGAACCATGAACGCGCGCTCATTGTTCGCCGGCAAAGTACGGAGCTGGACGGCATCATCGCCGATTCCCGGACGATCTTCGGGCGTATCGGAGAGTACAACAAGGTCGAGCGGGAATGGACGCTGCAGAGCGGCGCCTCGATCAAGTTCGGCGGCATGAAGGAGGCCGAAGACTGGAGGGCCTATGCCGGACGCGCTCGCGACTTCATGGGCTTCGACGAGGCGGCAGAATTCCTCGAGGAGCAGGTCGGATCAATCCTGGCGTGGCTGCGGTCCTCGAAACCCGGCCAGCGCTGCAGGGCCATCCTTGCCTCGAACCCGCCGCGGGGCGCCGAAGGAGAGTGGCTGCTCCGCTGGTTCGCTCCGTGGCTGGATCCTGCCTTTGCCAGTCCCGCTTTGCCCGGCGAGCTGCGATGGTGCGTCCGGGTCGGAAACGACACCATCTGGATCGACGATCCTCAGCTTGATGCGGAAGGCCGTGCCGCTCCGATCCTGATCGAGGGCGAGGAGTACACGCCGCTCTCGCGAACCTTCATCCCAGCTCGGCTGGACGACAACCCCTTCTTGGCTGGCACGAACTACCGCGCGGGCCTCCAGAACCTCCCCGAGCCCCTGCGCTCGCAACTACTGAACGGCGACTTTCTGGCTGGGCGCCAGGACGACGACTGGCAGGTCATCCCGACCGAATGGCTGAAACTCGCACAGGCGAGGTGGACCGAGACGCCGCCTCCCGGGCGAAAGATGACGTCCTTAGGCGTTGACCTTGCCTATGGCGGCTCGGACGAGACGATCGTGCAGGCCCGGTTCGGCACCTGGTTCCCGCACCCGCGCGCCATCAAGGGAGACACGAAGGACGGCTCCCAGGTCGCAGCCCAGGTCTTCTTCTCGGCCAAGGATGGTTGCGAGATCGTCCTCGACGTTGGCGGCGGCTACGCGGCAGGGGTCATCGAGCACTTCAAGGGAATGGAACTCGCCGTCACGTCCTGCAACTTTGCCGGCGAGGCAATCGGGAAATCCAGGGATGGCCTACGCTTCAGAAACAAGCGGGCTGAACTTTGGTGGGGTCTGCGCGAAGCCCTGGACCCTAACGGCGGCGATGGCCTGGCACTTCCTCCGGATCCTGCCCTGATCGCAGACCTGACCGCGCCCCGCTGGAAGCTGAAGACCGGCGGGGTGATCCAGATCGAGGATAAGGAGCAGATCCGGGGCCGGCTGGGTCGATCCCCCGATCGCGGCGACGCTCTCGTTATGGCGCGGGCCTACGGGAGTGGTCGTGAGATGGCGCGCTCCCATGGCGCTCAGGTGCCCACGGTCAACCTCGGCTACGCGACCGCGAAATACAGCCGAAACCCAGGACGTCCCAACGCTCAGCCGGCGATCAACTACGGCTACACCACCGCGAAAAGGAGATGATGATGATGGCGAGCAAAGCAGTTTCCCACTGCTTGGTCTTTCGAGAGGAGGCTGGGCCCTTTCGCGTCGCCAACTTCCGAGGCGGCAAGTGGCAGGTGAGCCAAGGCAATGGGTCCGAGGCCAGTGCCATCGCAGAGGCGCTGCGGGCCGCCATCTCGATCCCGGTCACTATCACGAGCCAGCCCGTGGACCTGGACGGTCTGACGCCTGCGGACCTCGACGACCTCCCGGTCGGCTTCGACCTCGTCATGGTCGTCCCCGAGAGCGGTCGGGCCAAGACGGACTATGCCGCGGTGCGGTTCGGGCGGCGGGGCGACGTCGTCGTGTCGAACCGGGCTTCTCGAGACCGGATCGGCATTCTGATCCCGTACGGCGACAGGGGCATTCACGCGACCCGCGAGGTTACCGAGCGCTCGATCGTGATGGTCCGGCATGATCTCACGGCCGAGTCGATCCTCGGGCAGGATACCTCCGCGCGGCGGGTGCCTCACGTGATCTCGTACGGGAAGGCTCCGCGCCTTTCAGCGGCCGACCGGCGCATGATCAGAATGAACGCATTATCGGCGCGTCCTCAGGAGGCGCGGATATGATCAGCGCCAATGCCACTTCGCTCCGGCCGGCGGGAGCGCTGTTCGGCCACTTCGAGATGATCGTTCCGCCCGGCGTGAGCCTCGGTGACCTGCTGGAGCGCGCCTACTGGCAGAACGCCGCCCCGAAGCTCCAGGTCAACACGGCAATCCGCGTCGTCGCTCCGGACGGCAGCTTCGACGCCCTCCTCGCTGTCTCGGCCGTCGAGAACCGGCAAAGCCAACACCATTGGGCCGAGATGCGGGTCTTGTGGTCGTGGATCGCCGAAGCTGCGGACCGAGAAGCAGCGCAGTCAGAACGGCAATGACCGGGCTGCGCATACCGCTTTGGTAGGCTCGTCGTCGAACCTGTCGAGAGGCCGTGATCCCCGGGGCGGCGGTACCGCCTATCAGTTAGCGCGATAGCTTCGGCGTGGTAGTGTCAATTTCGGCAGTCGGTAGGTGGATCGGTTTGGCTGAGAATACGGAGCTTGCCTACAAGTACGTTGGTAGAGATGGAGCTCGAGCGATTTTGACGAATCGCACTCTGCGGCTTGCACGGCCGTCAGAGATGAATGATCCTTTTGATGTCTATATCTCTGATCTTTTTGAGCAGACGGTCGAACAACGCTACGAGCAATCCTATCTTGAAATCTTTGAAATGATTGTTCGTGACCCTACCGGTTTTGCTTCCTTAGTGGGCGCTAAAGTCGAAGAGGTGCAGAAAGTCTCAAGGATCGTAGCATCGGACGGACCGGGAAAATGGGCTGATTTGATAAAGGCGCTTCCAGTCGAGCAGCTCGAGATGCTCGACCCCGGATTCAGTATGCGTCTCCGGTCATTGGAAGCCGAGCGGCAAGCGGTCGTTGATCAACTTCAGAGCATGGCCGTTTTCTGCGCGACGCATGATCGTGCGAATTTGTTGATGTGGGCGCATTATGCTGAACAGCATCGAGGGGTCGTGCTAGGCCTTCGTCCTAACATCGAACGAGACTCATTCCTTCGACTGTTGAGGCCTGTCGAATACACTGATGCGAGGCCGAAATTTTATCCCCCGATGAACGGTCAATCTCCCCTCGATACTACAAGCCGGACCCAACTAGATGCATTCTTCAGGCGCATGATCTATTCCAAGAGTACGCATTGGAGTTACGAGAGAGAGGAGCGAATCCATGTTCCATGGGCCGTTCCGGAGGGTAGAGATGCCGTGTATTACTCCTATCATCCGGATGAACTTGCGGAGGTTTGTTTAGGCTGCCGCGCGACAGACGACTTTAAGGTCGAAATTTGCAAAGAGGCTAGGCGGGTCAACGCTCATGTCTCGCTGTTCGAGGTGCACCCATCCAGGAACAACTACGAGCTTGAGTTCCAAGCAATTCCCTGATGCACACGCCGCGTTGCCAAGAATTCGCGTCAGTCGGGAACGTTTGGTTCGTCGCCCCATACGGCGGACCCTACGCTGGCCGCCATTGCTGACCCAACGCGATTAGCCGTCGAGAAGGTCGAGCTCGATGAACCTTTGTCGGTGGAACGATACACGAGGCGGTCACCGGTGATGGTTCCAACGTAGCGACCGTCCTGCCCGTAAACCTTCGAACCTCGGATACGTCCGACCACCTTCCCGGAGCGGCTGAACACGGTCTCGCCGGAGACCTGCAGCGGCCGACCATTCTTCGTGTAGAGCCCCATAGTCGGATCTCCGAGCGCTAAGGCCAGACGCGCGAAAGCGCCCCGCAACCGTCTAGCGGCGCAGGCACGTTCCGTGCACCGCGCCTTGCGCCTGATTGCCGACGCTCAGCTTCACCCCGGTGGGAATGGGGCACCGGGTGCTAGTGCCGGCTTGGTGATCTCAGGTGGCAGGCGGCGGCGCCTCGACAGCTTCTTCGCCACCTTTGGGTATCACGTCATTGATGAAGCTTGAGTAGGCTGCTGCAATAATCTTGGCCGCGTCGTCGTCCCCTGTCACCTCCCGCAGCGAAGCCTCTTGGATCTCCGCACGTTCCTGCAAGAGCTTTCCGATGAACGGGTGACGTTTTGACTCGGTCATTAGAAGAACGGTCAAGACCATCCTCAAAGCGAGGCTCTCGCCAAAGTCGGTCAGGACCTTCGTTCGACTGTCCGTTGCGTGCTGCTGTTCAGTCGGATCACCGCTCATGCAGTCATCCCCTTCGCCTTCAGCCACTCTCCCAGCGCTCGCCGTATTGCCTCGGGCCGGGAGGGTTTCGGGTCGGGCTCGGAGGCGATCGCCGAGTCGAGAGAGACGAGGTCCGCATCGGGCAGGCGGACCAGAACGCCGCTCATTCTGCCTTGTCCGCCAGGCGGCCGGCCTCTGCCTCTCTTTTTCTGGATATCCGGCGTTGACATTAATCCAGGATAGCCCATAAATGTGCGGGCCGCAACGGTGGTGGAACACCGGAGCGGCCCTGACCACCACGTCACCGATAGGAGATGACGAATGGCTATCCACGCCAATAGCACACCCGCGCCTGCACGCCTGCATTCCCGCCGCACCTTCCTGTCCAGCACGACTGCTGTCGCCGCGGTCGGCGCCGTCGCCGCTCCTGCTCTCGCGGCCGAGACCGATCCCGTCTTCGCGCTGATCGAGGCCGAGGCTCGAGCCTTCGACTTTTGGGGCGACGCTATCACGACTTTCAGTCGTGCCGAGACAGCCCTTTGGGAGAGCGAGTGGCGCCGGGGGCCTCGCGCCCTGGTCGGTCATTTCACGCCCATGGTGCGGGGCCGCGACTACGAGCCAATCCCGCTTGGTGAACAGGTAGCCGAGCCGGTCTACCTTCACGATCACGTCGCGATCGACCGGGACTGCGACAGCGACGGCAAGGCGCCCGGTGCCGACCCCGCGAAGGTCGAGGCGCGTCGCGCCCGACTGCATCGCGAACTGGACGAGGATGCCGCGCAGATCGCCGCTGCGCCGGAGGTCATCAGGGAGGCTGAAACCGAACAAGCGAAGGACGAGGCCTTTGAACAATGGGCAGAGGTCCGAGACGCGCTGCTCGCCGTGCCGCCGACGACGGCCTCCGGGCTGTTGGCGCTGGCCGCCCTTACTGAGGATCGGACCCATGACGGGATGGACGAGGACAAGTTTCTCGCCGGCCTAATCGCCGCCGTCCGGTCCGTCGTCGGCGGGAGGGCCTGAGCCATGGCGAACACATCCCGTCGCGGCCTCCTGGCCGGTATCGCGGCGACCTCCGCTGCCGGCATTTCGGTTCAGGTCGCGGCTGCACCGATGGTCGAGCCTTCCGATGCCGCCTTTCTGCATTGGCTCGACCTCGCCGGAGCCGGGAACTCCTCACCTTCCGGTCTGTCCGATGACGAATGGGAGCTAGTCGAGGTAGCCGAGCGCGCCTTTATCGCGCTCCCAGCGACCCCCGCGAAGGCTCTCACCCTGGCACTCCACGAACTGTCTTACCTGTTCTCCGAGATGCGAGACCGAACCGTTGAAGGCTTGCTCTCCGGATGCGACCAGGATGCGCGGTTTGCGCTTCGCATCGTGCTTTGCCTTCGCTCGGGCGCCTCGGGTCGGGTCGCTCAGATCGTGGCTGATCTGTTCGACGAACCAACGCGGCCGACCTCGGAAATCCTTCTCTGCCGCTACTATGCCGGGGTGGCCTGAGATGGGTGCGCTCGTCATCCAGGGTGTCCCGCCCGAACTCCTGAAACGCGAGGCGCTGGAGGCACATGTCGAGCGGCTGATCGCGCTCCTCGACATGCTGGACGGGGACGTGGATCTCGAGCCCGACAATGACGACGAGCCGTCGCTCGGATGGCCTGAGGGCGTCGCGGCGAAGACATGGACCAGCCTCGACGACCGCGAGCAAGACGCTGGCGACGAGTGCGAGCCGGATGCTGATAGTGAACCGTCCCTCGGGTCGCCTGAGGCAATCCCGCGCATTCGGCCTGAACCGCCGGTCCCGGAATATCGGCGGCCTCTGCCACGCGGGGAGCCCGTGCACGATCGAGGCTCATCGCAGGTCGGATGGGCAGCGGGCGGGATGCGGGATTTCGAGGACGACGGTGACGATCGCGAGCCCGACGCGGACCGGGAGGACTGGCGCCAGCCGGTGAGCCTGAACGATCCGGCTCACCATCTGTCCATTGGCGCACAGCAACTTTGCGCAACATCCTCCGGTTAAGCCTTATTGCAGACCGCAGGAGATACGGCGGTGCCGCGCTTCTTTTTCCACGTGCGCGACAGCGCGGAATTCATTGATGACGTCGGCATCGAGCTGGTCGATTCCGACGACGCCAGAGCTAAAGCCGTCCGGGCCTCCGGCGAGATGTTGACAGACCTCTCCGGTCAGTTCTGGAACGACGAGGATTGGCGCATGTGGGTAACAGACGAGACCGGCAAAACCGTTTGTGCTCTCAGATTCTACGCTGAGGGCGTTCCCCGAGCGTAGGCAGAACAGATGTCGGTCGACGGGGAGCCAACGATCGTCGTTGCCTCCTACCGACGTTCTGACTATACCAGGACCATCGTTGGTCACCACTCGTAGGCTCTGACGGCTGAGAGACCGCGCGCTCCCGCCTGCATAGCAGCGAGAGTAACGTGACCGCCGCAGCCCACAATCACCCGCTCGTCCGAAAGCTGGAAAGTATCTTCGCCCTTTCGGAAGACGAAAAGAGCGCAATTGCCGCTCTGCCGATGCGCGTCGCAGCCCTGGGAGCGGACCAGGATATCGCTCGCGAAGGGGACAGCCCGTCTCACTGCTGTCTGATCCTTGGCGGCTATGCTGCCGTAACCAAGTTGCTCCTGACCGGTCAGCGCCAGATCACTGCCTTCCAGATTGCGGGGGATATGCCGGACCTGCTGAGCCTCCACCTCGAAACGATGGACAGCGGGATCAGCACCCTGACGCCGTGCCAGGTGGCATTTATTGAGCACAAGGCCATCCGGGATCTCTGTCGGCAGTTCCCCCGCATCACGGACGCGCTTTGGCGCGCGACCCTCATCGAGGCCTCGATCTTCAAGGAGTGGATCGCCAATGTCGGACAGCGAACCGCATACCCCCGTCTCGCCCATCTCCTCTGCGAGACGCTCGTACGGAGTGAAGCCGTCGGCTTGGCCGAGGATCACACCTGCGAATTCCCAGTAACGCAAAGGGAACTGGGAGAGGCGACGGGCATGACCGAGGTTCACGTCAACCGAACTCTCAAAGCCCTGAAAGACGCTGGATTAATCAGCCTGAACGCGAAGAAGCTACAAGCGACTGATTGGGCGGGCTTGAAAGGAGCCGGCCAGTTCGATGCAGGCTACCTGCATCTTGCCGCCTCGAAAATCGACCAGCGCGGAATTGTGCAGTAGGTTCTCTGCGGGCCGTCCCCCAGCCGGTTAGAGGAACGACGCTCCGGCATGGCCCTTGAACAGGTTTGCCCGTCGAATGTAGCCCCGCACGGTCCGGCTGTCTTTATGCCGGGTCACGTCCATGATGCGGCTCTCGGACGTTCGACCCACTCAAAGCTCTTGCGCTTTTGACTATCAGTTCTGCCGTGATCTTAGCGGCCGTGCTCGTTGCGACATCGCCGACAACTTCCCCGCTACTGGACCCGGATCAGGCTTAGCGCCGTCCAGCTCGGCTAGAACGCCCTTGGCCATTCAGTCACGTCCTCGCGATCTAGCGCCTTCGGCAATCTCCTTGGCGGCTGCACTCGCGGTGTCCGTGACTAAAGATTGGGCTTGCCACGTTCAAAATGTGGGCAGAGCCTGTCCCTAGTCGTCGAGAACTGGGGAGGCTTCGATGCTCGGGCAATCGGTTGGAGATTATTCAAAAGTGGCGATTGTCTCGGGCGTGGCAGGTGCGATCGTTCTCTGGCCGGTTTTGGGTCTGGCCTCACTCGTCGCGACCATTAATCGCGAGCGGAACGGTTCTCGCGACTGCCGTGGCCCTCGAATGGAGGCGACCTACCTAGGCGAACATCAATTCGATGGCTTTGAAGAACAGCCAGCCCAAAAAAACGGTCCATGCACCTGTGGCGCCAAGGATCGTAACGCCGACTGTCGCCATGACGATCTTGTCGCGGTGTCGTGATTTGGTTGCATTCATTCGTACAGGTACGAGCTGACGGGACGCTCGGTTTCAAGCGCAACAAGAAGTTAAGGGAGTGCGTACGATTGCCGACCGGGCGTCGCCGGGAAAGCCGCTAACGGTCTCTGCCTGTTCGGGCGGGTGATTCAGAGGAATGACGCCCCCGCGTGGCCCTTGAAGAGGTTCGCCCGGCGAATGTAGCCCCGAACTGTCCGGCTGTCCTTATGCCCGGTCCGTGATTCGGCTCACGAAGGTGTCGCGGCCATCATGCCTGTCCGCTCGGCGTAAGCCGAGCCTCTAGCAGCCGGTGTCAGTTCCTGGACTGCGGCGCGATCAGCAAGGCGTGGTGCGACGGGTGGGAGGCGCAGGATCGGCCGCGGTCCCTACGGGATGTACCCGGCCGCGAGGGAGACTGAGTGCCCCCGTACATGCCGTTGCGCGGCCCGACGGGACGGCGCAAGGCTGCACGATGTTCATGGTGATCTCAATCGGCCAGATTGGTGCGACTAAAGCCACGATGAAGACCGTGGTCGACGTCGACCTCTACGTTGCCCAGCTCAGGGCCAAAGGGCACCGGAAGATCATGGTAGCCAAGGGTCCTGCCGTGCCGGAGCTCTACGACACGTGGCGCGCCTCTCGGCCGGAGCCGCGGGCAAAGGGGATATGAGGGCGTCACGCGAGACAGGAGGGCCGCCCCTCCTGATCGTTACCGAGTAGCGGTTCACGAAGGATGAAGGCGAGGCGGCACCCGCTCCTCGCGACAAAGCCGCGAGCGGCATTTTACTATGTTTTGAGCAATCACTGCCCGGCCCCCTGTTCCGCGCTAGCATCGCCTTGGCTGTCGCTGGTCACCTGAACCGCCCAGCTCTCGTGCTGGTGATAGCCCGGGCCCTGGTTCGTGTACGTGAGCCAGGGCCCGCCCTATCACGGGTGATGGCGCAGCAGGCGCGGTGAACCTGCAGAGGCGGCTAGAGCGACCGTTCGAGAGCGCTTACGGTCCACTCCTTACCATTCGGATCGATAATCCGGATCTCCTTGAAGCCGCGATCGGTCAAGTCGTCTGCCTTGACAAGGGCCTGATATGCCGACCCGCAGGCGAAGCTGGCAGGCCCTGTTCTGCCGGTTGCTTTCACTACGTACACGGCGCCCGCTCCTGATCTTACCTACGCATACAGCAGGGAGCGCCGGCGTGCGACGGCGACCTGGCTGATGCAGTCGGGTGGAGGGTGGGGTAGGAGGCAGCGCTCGCAGGGATGGCGTGGCGCGAGGATCATCGTCGGGTCAGCAACGGCGTCCAGTACCTCATGGCGGCCCACGCCGGCCTGACGCATCCTGTGTCACGGCAGTGGAAGGGCTAAGTTCCTGGCTGAGGTCGGCTCGTCCGCATCCCGTAGCGTTTCCAGGATCCCCGCGTCAGCTCGCCGCTTCAGAGCGTCCGCCCACTCAATCACCTCCCCCTCGTCCTCATCGAACGTGACGGACAGGAGGTCGTAAGTCGCCTCGTCGGAGGTGTCAGCCGCCATGTTGATGGCCACGGGGTCGGCGGTGCCGTCGGCAGCGACGGGCTGCAGAGACGCCGCCAACTCGTCGTAGATCACCTGAGCTACGGCCTCGGCCAACTCGTCGGGTACCGGGCGGCTGTTCATGCGACCATCTCGGCGCCGGGATTGGGGCGGGGCAAGATGCCGGCCGAACTGGCCCTGCTCCCGCGCCCTTGGTGGACGCGGCTCGCGGACCTCACTTCTCGCCCGGGTCCACCTTGCTGCGGAGTTCGTGTCGCGCTTGGTCGAGGTATTCGGAACGCTCTCTGTCTGAGAGGCGGAGCGTCGTGTGGCCCTCCTCCTCTTGGTGCTTCGCAGCCCGCTTGTCCCAGGATCGATCGTTGCGGCCCTTCTGCGCGAGGGTCTGTTTCGCCCTCGCGAGCACGTGATCGTCGCTCGGTTCGCTCATGCGTTGCTCCTTTGACGGCAGCCTACAAGCAGGCCGCTATGTCGCCTCATCCTCCTCGGCCTTACAATGGTCCGATCGCCGTGATCGCGTTCGCCTGACCCTGCGCACGCCGCACTCCCGGCCGGCCCTACTCTGCTGACTCACCTTAACCGCCCCGGCAATCTGGTCCGGGTGGCCGAGCTTGCCGGGAAGGGCAGTTCAGCGTCGGGCCTGATCCGGGTCTTCAGCCGAACCATGCGAATCGGTCCCATCCTCAGGGCCGTCCTGCAGTTGCTCGGCGATCTCGTCCCAGAAGTACTCCTTCAGATCGTCCCGGCTAACGCCCTCGGCCTCAAGCGCAGCAATGGCGGCCTCGATCTTTATCCGGGTTTGGCGGCCTCGCTCCTCGGTGCGAGCTGCCCCGGCAGCTTTGTCCGCCTGGGCGGCGCTCTCAACATAGGTCGGACGAGCGGACTGCGGCAGCTCCAGCGCCACTCCTGCCGAACGATGGTCGGCGACCCACCACCCGAGCGCAGCCGCCACAACGCACCCCGTCAAAACTCGCATGGCTGTCCCGATCAAGATCCACGGCCTCAACGCCGTTCGCGCTCGTTCGTAACAGCCCGCAGCGATAGTTGGGATAAAAGTTGGGGCGGTGCTGAGGCGATCGGCAAAAACATCAATGATGACAAGGACGTAAATAGGGTCGATGGCGGAGGGAGGGGGATTCGAACCCCCGAGACGGTTTCCCGCCTACACACTTTCCAGGCGTGCGCCTTCAACCACTCGGCCACCCCTCCGATTGCCGCTGCGGGCCGCGATGCATCGCGGCGACACGTTTCCGGAAGCAGCCGGCCGGGTGCTGTATAGTCCCGTCCGGTGCGGCGCAACCGGTAGGTCGACCGGGAGCGGCGGGCCTGCTGACGCGAAGGAGTGCCGTCGACGGGCGCGCCGCCCAGCCCGGCTGAGGCCCGTATACCGGACCTTAACCTCGGATGGGCGTTAAGGGTTTGGTGACCGTACCGAACGGCCCGTCGAAGCCGATGCTCTTACTTTCGACAGATTTTTCCGTGATCCAGCCCGGGTCCCGTCGAGATCGGATCGAGAGGGAGGCGGCATCCCGCGCCGGCCGCCCGCCATGAGGACATGACCCAGCGATGAACCCGGCCGACGCCATGGCGGCGATGCCCGCCGCTCAGGACTTCTCGCTGTGGGGATTGTTCTGGAGTGCCCATCTCGTCGTCAAGGCGGTGATGATCGGCCTCCTCGTCTCCTCCGTCTGGTGCTGGGCCATCATCATCGACAAGACGCTCCTGTTCCGGCGCACCAAAGCCGCCTCGAACCGCTTCGAGGACCTGTTCTGGTCGGGTCAGTCGCTGGAGGAACTCTACCGCACACACCAGGAGAACCCCGATTCTGGCCTCGCCGCGACCTTCGTGGCCGCGATGCGCGAGTGGAAGCGCTCCTTCGAAGGGTCCGGTCGCCAGGTCGCGAGCCTGTCCCGCCGCATCGACAAGGTGCTGGACGTCACGATCCAGCGCGAGGTCGAGCGGCTCGATTCCCGTCTCCTTTTTCTGGCCTCGATCGGCTCCGCCGGGCCCTATATCGGCCTCTTCGGCACGGTCTGGGGCATCATGAACGCCTTCACGTCGATCGCGGCCTCGAAGAACACGAGCCTAGCGGTCGTGGCGCCCGGCATCGCGGAGGCGCTGTTCGCCACCGCGATTGGCCTTTTCGCGGCGATCCCGGCGGTGCTCGCCTATAACAAGCTCCAGGCCGAGGTCGCCCGTCAGCAGGCCCGGATGGAAGGTTTCGCGGACGAGTTCTCGGCGATCCTGTCCCGGCAGATCGACGAACGCCTGCCGCTCGCGGCCTGAGAGAGGCACCCATGTCTCTCGCACAAGGTCTCGGTCATGGTGGCGGCCGGCGCCGCCGGCGAGGCCGCCGTACGAATGTCATCAACGAAATCAACATGACGCCGTTCATCGACGTCATGCTCGTCCTCCTCATCATCTTCATGGTCGCGGCCCCGATGATGACGGTGGGTGTGCCGCTCGACCTGCCGCAGACCTCGGCCGGGCAGCTCAACTCTGACGCGAAGCCGCTCACGCTCTCGATCCGGCAGACCGGCCAGGTCTATCTCGCCGAGGCGCCGCTGCGGGACGACGAGATCGTGCCGCGGCTGAACGGCGCCGCCAAGAACGGCGCGGAGGAGCGGGTCTTCGTGCGCGGCGACAAGCGGGTCGAATATGGGCGCGTCGCCCAGGTGATGGCGATCGTGACGAGCGGCGGCTTCCGCCGCGTGGCGCTCGTCACCGAGCCGGACGCCCGGTAGCGCGGGCGGGACGCGGTTCGGCGTGGCGCTCTCCTTCGATCGATCCGAGCCGGGTTTCTGGCTGTCCGGGCTCGCGCATGTCGGGCTGCTCGCGGCCGGGCTCTCTGCCTTCACGGCGACGAAGCTGCCCGACGCTCAGGAAGGCATTCCGGTCGAGGTCATCACCGACAACCAGTTCTCCGAGATCACGCGTGGGGAGATCACCGCGGCGAAGGTGCAGCCGACCCCGGCTCCGCGAGCCGAGCGCGTCGCGGATGCCCATGTGCAGCGCGCGCCGGGGGAGGCGAAGGACGACGTGCCCTCGCCACCGAAACGCCCCGCCGAGGTGAAGATCGCCGACGAGGAGGTCGAGCCGGCGCCCGCCCCCCCGAAACAGGCCGAGGCCGCGAAGCCCGAACCGGCGCCGCCCCCGCCGCCCGCCCGTCCCGACCGCCAGGAGGTCGCGAAGGCCGAAGCGGCGGCCAAGGTCGAGGCCGCAGCGAAGGCCGAAGCCGCCGCAGCCAAGGCGGAGGCCGCTCGTGCCGAAGCCCTGAAGCTAGCGCAGCGCGAGGAGGCCGAGGAGAAGGCGGCCGCCGCGGCCGAGAAGGAAGCGGCCGATCAGGCGCGCGCCGAGGCGAGGGCAAAGGCCAAGGCCGACGCCGACGCCAAGGCGGAGCTGGACCGGAAGATCAAGGAGGCCGACGCCAAGGCCAAGGCGGACGCCAAGGCCGAGGCCGACGCGAAAGCGAAGCGGGAGGCCGAGCGGAAGAAGGTCGCGGAGCTCAAGGCCGCCAAGGCGAAAGCCGAAGCCGAGTCGAAGGCCCGCCGCCAGGCCGAGGCTGCCGACAAATTCGATCCGGGCGACATCTCGCGCCTCCTCGCCTCGAAGGAGGCGGCGCGGTCCTCGGGCTCGACCGGTCGCGAGGTGCAGAAGACCGCCTCGCTCGGCACCGAGACCGGCAACGCGCCCAAGCTCAATCCGAGCCAGCGCGACCAGATCGCCGGCCTGATCCGAGAACAGCTGATCAAATGCTGGCAGCCGCCGATCGCCGTGCAGAGCGCCCAGAAGCCGCCGACGGCGGTGATCAGGCTCGGATTGAAACAGGACGGCTCGCTCTCGACCGAGCCCTCGCTGATGAATTCCTCAAGCGATCCGCTCTTCCGGCCCGTGGCGGATTCGGCGCTCCGCGCCACCCGGCGCTGTGCACCGCTCCGCATCCCCGCCCAGTTCGCGCCGTTCTACCAGGATTGGAAGGACCTCGTGGTCGATTTCGATCCACGGGAGGTCGGGTGATGTGGCCATGCCTCCTGGTCGTCATGGCCGGGCTTGTGCCGCCCATGACGTTCCGAGGCCCATCGAGGTGGCCGCGACAGGCCCGGCCATGACACCGAACCAGAATCGAAACAGCGCAGCATGACCTCGCCAAGCACTTTTCTCGACCGCCGGGCTTTCATGGCCGGCACCGCCCTCGCGGCTCTCCCGGTCCTTGCTCCGGCGGCCCGGGCCGAACTCGTGATCGACGTGCGGCGCGGCAATTTCCAGCCGATCCCGATCGCGGTCGCGGATTTTGCGGGGGAGGGCGAGATGTCCACCCTCGTCTCCGGCATCGTCTCGGCCGATCTCGGCCGGTCGGGCTATTTCGCCCCGATCGACCGCGGCCGCTTTCCGGAGCGTCCCTCCTTCGACGCGGCGCCGAATTTCGGGGCCTGGCGCCAGACCGGCGCGCAGGGCCTCGTCACGGGACGGGTGACGCGGGACGGGTCCGGCCGGCTCAAGGCCGAGTTCCGGCTCTGGGACGTGGTGGCCGGCCAGCAGGTGATCGGGCAGCAATACGGAACGGGGGAGAAGAGCGTCCGGCGGCTCGGCCATATCATCGCGGATGCGGTCTATTCCAAGATCACCGGCGTCGGGGGCTACTTCGACACCCGGATCGCCTTCGTGGATGAATCGGGGCCGAAGGAGCAACGCCGCAAGCGCCTCGCCGTGATGGACCAGGACGGCGCCAACCTGCGCTACCTGACACAGGGCGACAGCTCGGTCGTCTCGCCCCGCTACTCGCCGGTGACGCAGGACATCGCCTTCATGTCGCAGCCCGCCGGGCAGCAGCCGCGGGTGCAGATCATCAATCTCGAGACCGGGACCCGGCAGGTCGTCGGCAATTTCGACGACATGACATCGAGCCCGCGCTTCTCGCCGGACGGGCGCCGGCTGCTGATCGCCCTCCAGGAGGGCGGAAACTCGAATATCTACGCCATGGATCTCGGCTCGAAACAGACGACGCGTCTGACGAATTCCAGCGCGATCGACACCTCGCCGTCCTATTCGCCGGACGGCTCGCAGATCATCTTCGAATCCGATCGCGGCGGGAAGCAGCAGATCTATGTCATGGGTTCGGACGGCTCGAGCCCGCGCCGGCTGTCCTTCGGGGAGGGCGCCTATTCGCAGCCGGCCTGGTCGCCGCGCGGCGACCTGATCGCCTTCACCAAGCAGCGGCCCGGCGGTTTCGGGATCGGCGTGATGCGGTCGGACGGCTCGGGCGAGCGCGTCCTGACGGAAGGTTTCCACAACGAGGGACCGACATGGGCGCCGAATGGCCAGTATCTCGTGATCTTCCGTGATCCGGGCGGCCAGTCGGGCGGAAAGCTTTTCATGATCGACATCACCGGGAAGGTCGAGGTTTCTCTGCCGACCCCGTCCTTCGCCTCCGATCCGAGCTGGTCGCCGCTTCTCGGCAGCGGTTCCTAGTGCGTGCGTCGGCACACGCGGCCGGCATTCACGTCGCGCTAACCATGCCGGCGGCTCGTCCCCATCGTTAAAGGTGCGGAAAGCCGCTTCACGTTGTGTGAAGGTTACGGATTGGTCGCCGCCGACGCCGAATTTGGCGAAGCGGAGCGCAGGAGACGAGAGATGATGATGGCTCCCAAGAGCAACCGGAGCAGCCGCCGGAGCGCCTTCTTCAGGTTAGTGGCGGCTGCGGGGCTGGCGCTGTCGATCGCGGCCTGCTCGACGACGCCCGACCAGCTTGCCGATGGCGCGGGTGGGGCCGGCGGTGCCGGCGGCGCGGGCAGCCGCTACGGCGCGGGTGGTCCCTCGACCCCGGGTTCGGCCCAGGATTTCGCCGTGAATGTCGGCGACCGGGTCTTCTTCGAGTCGGATTCCTCCGACCTCACCTCGACCGCGACCGCCACGCTCGACCGCCAGAGCGAATGGCTGGGCCGCTATCCCCGCTACCGCATCCTGATCGAGGGGCATGCGGACGAGCGCGGCACGCGTGAATACAACTTCTCGCTCGGCGCCCGTCGGGCCCAGACGGTGCGTGACTATCTCGCCTCGCGGGGTGTCTCGGGCTCGCGGGTTCGGACGGTGTCCTACGGCAAGGAACGCCCTGTCGCGGTCTGCAACGACATCTCGTGCTGGTCGCAGAACCGCCGCGCCGTGACGGCGCTCGAGGGTGGCGCCTCCTCCTGATCGCACACGGCAACCGTGGGGCCGGGTTGACCGGGGTGACGAGTTCGCAAGCCGCGCTCCTCGTCTTCGCCGGTCCAACGGCGGAGGAGGGGCCGCACGGGACGGCCTCCTCAGATATGACATGATGCGGGACAAGGGTCTCGGGGCCGATCGGACTGCCTGACCGCGTTCAGGGAGCCGCCCGGACGGTGGGATATCGAGGCGGGTGATGGGTTCGGCAAAACAATCAGCGCGGGCCAGAGCGGCCCGTAGCCTGTGGATCGTCCTGAGGACCGGTGGAGCGGCGGTGCTGCTCGTCGCGTGCCTCGCTGTCGCGCCTGGAGCCCGGGCCCAGGACGGCTCCGAATTCATCGTCCGCCTGAACCGCGTCGAAGGGCAGATGCGCCAGCTTTCGGGGCAGGTGGAACAGCTGCAATTCGAAAACCGGCAGCTGAAGGATCAGCTCCGCAAGTTCCAGGAGGACGTCGAGTTCCGCTTTCAGGAGCGCGGGAGCAAGGCCGGAGCCTCGCCCTCCGCCGCGCCGCCCGCGGCCAAATCCGAGCGGCCGTCAAGACGCAGCGACGCCTTCGATCCCGCGCAGAGCCCCGAATCGCCGGGCGCCCCGCGCACGCTCGGTTCGGCCTCGGCCGCACCCGCTCAGGCCGAGACGGGGCGCGGCGGGAGCGAGCAGCGCGCGGGCGGAACGCCGAGCCGCGGCAGCATCTCGTCCATCCTGGACGAGGATGAGGATCGGCCGGGCGCTGCCCGACCACTCGATCTCGGCGCGGCAGCGCGCGGCGGCGGGGCCGCGGCCGCGTCGCAAGGAGGCCGGAGCAGCAGCGCGGCGGCCGAGCCGCCCGGCGCTCCGCCGCGAGGCGCGACGATCGCGTCGTCGAGCGGCGACGACCCGAAGGCGGATTACGACATTGCCTACGCCTATCTGATGCAGCGTCAATACGACCAGTCGGAGGCGTCCTTCCGGCGCTTCATCCAGTCTCACCCGCGTGACCGGCTGGTCCCGGACGCGATGTTCTGGCTCGGCGAGAGCTACCTGCAGCGCAGCAAGCCACGCGAGGCGGCCGAGCAGTTCCTCAAGGTCTCGACCGAGCATGCCCGCTCCGGCAAGGGGCCGGATGCGATGCTGAAGCTCGGCATCTCGCTGGCCGCTCTCGGCGCGAAGGACCAGGCCTGCGCCACCTTCGCGGAACTCGAGCGCAAGCATCCGGGCGCCTCGGCCTCGGTCAAACAGGGCGTCGACCGCGAACAGAAGCGGGTCCGCTGCCCGACGTGACGCGACGCGGCGACGGCGGTGCTCCCCTCTCTCCCGCCGATTTCGAGGGCGCCTTTCGCAGTATGTCCGGCCTGACCGCCGGCCCGATCCTCGCCGCCATCTCCGGAGGCCCGGATTCGACGGCGCTCCTGCATGGCCTCGCGGCGTGGTCCCGTCAGACCAGCGCTCGGCCGCCGGTCGTCGCGGCCACGGTCGATCACGGCCTCCGCGTCGAAGGCAGGGCGGAGGCCGAAGCCGTCGCCAGCGATGCTGCTTCGCTCGGGCTCGAACACCGGATCCTGGCCTGGACCGGCGCTCGCCGCCATCCGGTCTCGCAGGATGCCGCCCGGCGCGCGCGCTACCGGCTCCTGGGCGAATGCGCGGCGGCGGTCGGCGCGGCCGCCCTCGTCACCGCCCATACGCTCGACGACCAGGCCGAAACCTTGCTGATCCGGATGGCGGCCGGCTCGGGCCTGTCCGGCCTTGGCGGGATGCGGGCGGTGACGTACCGCGGCGGACTTGCCCACCATCGACCGCTGCTCGCGATCCCGAAAGCGAGGCTCGTCGCGACCTGCCGGGCCGGGGGATGGCGCTTCACGGACGATGCCTCGAATCACGAGGCTCGCTTCGCCCGGACGCGCTGGCGTGCGCTGGTGCCGGAGCTCGCATCCGAAGGCCTCGATGCCGAGCGCCTGTCGCGGCTCGCGGGCCGCCTGCGGCGGGCCGACGACGCCCTGGACGCTCTCGCCGGAAGGATCTTCTCGCGAACCGTCGTCGATCGCGTGCCGGACGGGGTCGTTCTCGATTTCGCGCGACTCGCGGACGAGCCGGACGAGATCAAGCTCCGGGTTCTGGCCCTTGCGCTGCGCGATAGCGGCGCCGCTCCCAACCGGCTCGAACGCCTTGAACGCTGCTGCGAGAGCCTGCTGGAGGCGGCACGCGCCGGGCGGTTGGCGCGGCGCACGCTCGCGGGTCGGATCGTCGCGCTGGACGGCACGGGAACCCTGCGCATCTTGCCCGAGACGGCCCGTTCGATCGCTCGTGCCTCTCCGGTAACCCTGCCCGCTGCCGGGACGCCGCATTCCCTTGGCAATGGGGAGACGGGTGCCTAAGTTAACATGACCCGATTGCCCCGAAATTCCTGGGCCGGCGGGCCTGCTGGGATCGACATCTCGCGATGAATCCGAATTTCCGTAACTTCGCCCTCTGGGTGATCGTCTTCCTGCTCGTCCTGGCGCTGGTCACCCTGTTCCAAAATCCGGGGCAGCGGGGCGGCGGAAGCGACATCGCCTACAGCCAGCTTCTCAGCGACGCCGATACCGGCCGGGTCACGGCGGTCGTGATTTCCGGGCAGGAGATTACCGGCACCTATTCCGACGGTCGCACCTTCACGACCTATGCACCCTTCGACCCGAGCCTGATCTCGAAGCTCGCCGCCAAGGGCGTGCAGATCACGGCCCGTCCGCCGTCCGATTCCACCCCCTGGTTCATCGCGCTCCTGGTGAATTGGCTGCCGATCATCGTCTTCATCGGGGCCTGGGTCTTCCTGTCGCGCCAGATGCAATCCGGCGCGGGACGGGCGATGGGCTTCGGCAAGTCGAAGGCGAAGCTCCTGACCGAGGCCCATGGCCGGGTCACCTTCGAGGATGTCGCCGGCGTCGACGAAGCCAAGGATGACCTGACCGAGATCGTCGAATTCCTGCGCGACCCGCAGAAATTCCAGCGACTCGGCGGCCGCATCCCGCGCGGCTGCCTGCTCGTCGGCCCGCCCGGTACGGGTAAGACGCTGATCGCCCGCGCTGTCGCCGGCGAGGCGAACGTGCCCTTCTTCACGATCTCGGGTTCCGACTTCGTCGAGATGTTCGTCGGCGTCGGCGCGAGCCGCGTCCGCGACATGTTCGAACAGGCGAAGAAGAACGCGCCCTGCATCATCTTCATCGACGAGATCGATGCCGTCGGTCGTCATCGCGGCGCCGGCCTCGGCGGCGGCAACGACGAGCGCGAGCAGACCCTGAACCAGCTCCTCGTCGAGATGGACGGCTTCGAGGCGAACGAGGGCGTCATCATCATAGCGGCCACGAACCGGCCGGACGTGCTCGATCCCGCTTTGCTGCGTCCGGGCCGCTTCGACCGCCAGATCGTCGTCCCGAACCCGGACGTCGTCGGCCGCGAGAAGATCCTGCGCGTTCACGTCCGCAAGGTCCCGCTCGCCCCCGACGTCGACCTCCGCACGGTGGCGCGCGGCACACCCGGCTTCTCGGGTGCCGACCTCATGAACCTCGTCAACGAATCGGCCCTGCTCGCGGCTCGCCGCGGCAAGCGCATCGTGACAATGAACGAGTTCGAGGATGCCAAGGACAAGGTGATGATGGGCGCCGAGCGCCGGACCCTCGTCATGACCGAGGACGAAAAGCGCCTGACCGCCTATCACGAGGCCGGACATGCGCTCGTCGCCCTCTGCGTGCCGGCGACCGATCCCGTCCACAAGGCGACGATCATTCCGCGCGGCCGGGCGCTGGGCATGGTCATGCAGCTGCCGGAGCGCGACAAGCTGTCGATGTCGTTCGAGCAGATGACCTCGCGTCTCGCCATCATGATGGGCGGCCGCATCGCCGAGGAGATGACCTTTGGTCCCGAGAAGGTCACCTCGGGTGCTCAGTCCGACATCGACCAGGCGACGCGGCTTGCCCGGATGATGGTGACGCGCTGGGGGTTCTCGCCGCAACTGGGCACGGTCGCCTACGGGGAGAACAACGACGAGGTCTTCCTCGGCATGCAGGTCAGCCGTCACCAGAACGTGTCGGAGGCGACCTCCCAGACAATCGATTCGGAGGTCCGTCGCCTGATCGAAGGCGGCCTGGCGGATGCCCGCAAGATCCTGCAGGACAAGCAGGCCGATCTCGAAGCGATCGCGCAGGGCCTGCTCGAATACGAGACCCTGACCGGCACCGAGATTCGCGACCTGATGGAGGGCCGGCCCCCGGTCCGCGATTCCAGCGAGCCGCCCGCGCCTCGCGGGTCGCCGGTCCCGTCGGCCGGCCGCGGTCGGCCACGGGGCGAGCCGCCGGGCGGGCTCGAGCCCCAGCCGCAGGCCTGATCGGGCCCTCTTGGATCAAGAGCCCCTGGTGTGAACCAGGGGCTTTTTTGTTGAGCTGGTTCCGATCCCGAAGGACGTGCGGCGGGCTAGCCTGCCGGGCGGCTCGCTGGCGAGCTGCGCGTCACCGCCCGACAAGATTCCGGGATGGCTCCCGTTGAGCGGCCCGTCTTCGGCTGCGCTGGAAACTCCGTCGATCGTGGGCGCAGCCACCGGGCGCGCCCACCACAAGGTTGGCAGTCTTCACGGCTCGAGACCGAGCGCCATTGTGCCGGCAGGGCTGCGGTCTCGACCCCCCCGCAACGCGGCTCAGGCCGCAGAGCTCAGGGCGACGAAGGTCTGCTGCGGGCTTTGCGCGGCCAGTCGTCCGGCCAACAGGTCCTTCGCTTCCGAGGCCGGCACGGGCTTGCTGAAATGATAGCCCTGGGCCTGAAGGCACCCTTCATCCCGAAGGGCGCGCAGCTGCTCGGCCGTCTCGACGCCCTCGGCAATGACCTCCAGGTTGAGTGATCGGCCGAGGCCGATCACCGCCCGGACGATGGCGAGGCCATCGCTCTCGAACAGGCCCCGGACGAAGCATTGGTCGATCTTGATCTTGTCGAAGGGGAACTTGTGCAGGTAGCTGAGGGACGAAAAGCCGGTGCCGAAGTCGTCCATGGAGATGCCGACGCCCAGAAGCTTCAACTCGTTCAGGATGGTCAGAACGGAGTCGCTGTCGTTGAGGAGCACCGATTCCGTGATCTCGAGTTCGAGCCGGTGCGGCGCCAGCCCTGTCCGGGCGAGGCACCCCGCGACCTGTGAAGCCAGGAAGCGATTGCGGAACTGGATCGGCGACAGATTCACGGCAACCTTGATGTCATCCGCCCAGCTCATGGCCTCCGCGCAGGCGGTCTCGATGACCCAGGCGCCGATTTCCTCGATGATGCCCATCTCTTCGGCCAGCGGAATGAACGTCAGCGGCGGTACGAGGCCGCGTTCCGGGTGGCGCCACCGCAGCAGCGCTTCGAACCCGGCGATTTCGCCGGATTGGGTCAGCACCAACGGCTGATAGAATAGCTCGAATTGGTTGAGGCCGAGAGCTGCCCGGAGATCCAACTCGAGGCTTCTGCGGGCCTGCAGCCGCGCATCCATGTCGGCTTCGAAGAAGCGGAAGGTGCTGCGGCCTTCGGCTTTGGCCCGGTAGAGCGCCATGTCGGCGCTCTTCAGGAGGCGGTCGGCGTCGTGGGTCGCGGTTTCGCCCAGGGCCACACCGACGCTGACACTGACGACGATCTGGTGACCCTCGATCTCGAAGACCCGGGACATGGATTCCACGATTTCGGCGGCCAGCGTCGCGACCTCCTCGGGGCCGTGATAATCGGCACGGACGAGTGCGAATTCGTCGCCCCCGAGCCTTACCAGCAGGTCGTCCGGACCTGCGGCGGCGCCAAGCCGTTCGGCGACCTCGCGCAGAAGGCCGTCGCCGATCGGGTGGCCGAGCGTGTCGTTGACGTTCTTGAAGCGATCGATGTCGAGGCAGAGGACGGCCGGCCGAGCGTTGCGGAGGCCGAGCAGTTCCATATGCTCCCGGAACAGGGTTCGGTTCGGCAGGCCGGTCAGCGCATCGTGCCGCGCCATGTAGGAAAGGCGTTCCTCGACGCGACGGCGCTCGGTGACGTCTTCATAGGTCGAGACCCAACCCCCGCCGGCCATGGGCTCGCTGGACACCGCGATGATGCGGCCGTCCGGCAGGTCGTGGATGGAGAGGCGTTCAGTCGCGCTGAGCGGTGCGGCGACCCCGGCTCCGAGGACGCATGACGCCGCGACGCCCGCCACGGGCTCCCCGAACAGCTCGACGAAGCGATGATTGCAGATCGAGAGCCGCTGCTCCTCATCGAACATGCAGAGGCCCTGGGACATGTTGTTCAGCGCCGCCTCGAAACGGGCATTCTGCTCGCCCATCTGGTTCGCATGGCTGGCCGTCTGGTCGGCCATCAGCGCCTTGATCCGATCGAGGTTGTCGGAGATGCTTCGCTGCATCGTGGCGAGAGCGCCCAGAAGCTGGGAGGGTTCGCCCCCACCGCGGGGCGTGATCCGGTTGTCGAGTTTCCCGGCGGCGATCGCCTGAGCCAGGGACACGGCCTCGCACAGCGCCGGCACGATCGAGCGGCTGAGGAAGAACGTAATCAGGAGTGCCACCACGACCGAGGCCGCGATCGCGATTGCGGCATTCCGGAGGGTCTGCTCCACCATCTGGACGGCGGAGCGGCGATAGCGGAACCCGTCGCCGGCATAGATCTCGACGGCGGTGTCGAATTCCAGTTGGAATTGCTGCAGCTTGGCCAGAACCGCGCGGGTGTCTTTCCCGGTGCCCCGACCCATCTCGTCGAGTTCGGCCGCGAGCTTCGTCGTCGCCTCGCCGCCCGACGGCGACATGGCGCGGGTGCGGGCGACCTCGAGGTCGTCGCGGATCGCAGGAAGAGCGGACGCGATTGCCTTGCTGTGGTCGATGCTGCCGACCGCGGAACCCGCCGCGATCGCGTCGGCCTCGTGCTGCTGGATCGTGGCCCGCAGGTTGACGAGGCCGTTCTGCGAGGCCCTGAGATAGCTGAGCGCCATCAGCGCCTGATCGTAGATCCGGAGAGCGACGTCGCCGAGCGCCCTTTGCGACTCGCGCGTGATGCCGCCGAGAATGACCGTGAGCAGGGTCAGGCTGAGGCAGCCCATCAGGACCTTGTAGCGAATCGACATGGGCTCACCCGTCCAGGGCGGCGACGAGGCCCGATGTGGGGCGGCTCATCTGACCCGCACTTTCAGCGACATCTTGGGATGAATTCCGCAGAGCACCTGAAAGTCGCCTTCAGTCGGAAACTTCACGTCGATCGATTGTCCCGAGGATTGCTCGTTGGAATCGAAGGAGAACTTCGCCGATGAGACGAAGATCTGGTGCAGGAAGGGATCGTCGTTCGTGAACCGGATCGTCCCGCCCTGCTGGACCGCGACCTCGCCCGGCGCGAAGGCGCGCCCCTTCTGCGAGATGGTTTTGTCGGGCGCGCCTTCGGCAAAGAGCAAAGCGGGAGCATAGGCCACGATGGCGAGGGCCGCCGCGAAGGCGCAGCCTCGGAGCGACAAGGCGATCATTGGCCGGGCCCGTTCGGTGCCGCGGCCGCCGGTTTGCGATCCTGATCGTCCCGACGCCGATCGAAGGACGGGCGGTAGGATCGGCTACGGGCCACGAGGAGCGGGTCGCCGGAGGGCGCGATACCCGCCACGAGGCTGAGCGGCGTGAAGAGCAGGTTGCGCTGCGCTGTCTCGCTGTCGGGAACGAGCCTCGTCAGCCGGATCACCCCGGCATCGACCGTCATGCGGTCGTCGGGCCAGGCCTTCGAACCGTCAAGGACATCGTCCGAGGCTGCGGCGAGCTGGACGAGAAGGCGGAACTCGGCCGGCCCGTTGACGAGACGCTCCCGGAGTTCGGCTGCGAGATAATCCGGAGAGCGGCCCGCAGCCTGTTCGGCGGTGAGATGAGCCGCGCCGGCCACCGGCTCGAGGCGGTAGCGGCCGAAACGGCTCGCCCCCGCCATGTTGGTGAAGCGAAACGCGTTCACGCCGAAGAAGCGCTCCGTCGCGTAGCTGGCCGGAGCCGGTTTAGGGGCGTCGAGGAAGGTCTGCGCCGCCGGGTGGCTTGCCAGGAAGGTGCGGAGCACCGCCGGATCGGGATCGGCCAGCCCGCGCAGGAAGCCGACGAAGGCCTCCCCCGTCGCGACCGGAAAGCCGTCGTAGGAATGAGCGACGATGTCGGTCTCGCCGCCGTCCCTCAGCATGAACTTGATGGCCATCCCGCGAGGGCTCGCGACCCCGGCTCCGTCCGCCACGGCCGGGATGCCGGCGAAGTCGGAGAATCGCACCACGACCGGGACCGAGGCCTGGAAATGGTCGGCGCGGCTCAGCGATCCGGCCGCTTCCGAGGGGATGAAGTCGCCCTCCGTCAGCACACCCTTGGCGTGCACCGCCCGATGTCCCGCATGCGGTCCGCCGAAGAGCTTGTCGAAAGCCCTCACGGCAGCTTTCGCCACCTCGCCCGCGCCAGCCGGCGATGAGGCGGGTTCCGCGGCGACCGGGGGTGACGCCGCGAAGGACAAAGCAAAGAGAAGGTGCTGCAGTCGCTTGGTCATGGGATTCGCTCGGGCAAAGTGCCGGATAGGCGCCACATTGCCCGCGTCTCCTGCAAGGAACCTTAATGCCCTCCCGGAGACATCTGCACATCTGCGTGATCAAAACAGATGTGCTTTGCATACCGAATGCAGAGCGGCTCTTGCCCGGGCAGCTGCCCGCGAGGTCCTTGTGGTCGGACATGCCGCGTTCCGGGGCATGACTGCTTATCTCGATCTGCGGTAACCGTGACGATCTGGCCGCCGTTGCATGCTGGCGGTTTCGATGCTGGCGCGCCGAGACGCGACCGCTTACCGGTTGAGGCTGCATTCCGGCGCGGAACATGGCGCCTCGGGACGGAAGGGACCCCGCCGCCGGCGGGGTCAGGGGAGCTGGGATGACCGCGTCTGCCGAGGATATCGTCGCCGGCTGCCTGACCGAGATGGATCGGCTGATCGACGAGGCTCGCCGCAAAGGGTTCGACCCGGACAAGGTCGCCGGTCGCCTGCGGATTCAGACCGAGGCCATCGCGGCCACGGGAGCGATCGCGGACGAGGGGAGCCTCCGTGATGCGATCGCGACCTTCGAGAGCGCTCCAGGCCTGGCCGGTCTCGGACTGCTGGGTAACGCCCTCGGGCGCTATCGAGCTTCGCTCGGCCCGTTCCTGGCGGCCCGGCCTGTTCCGGTCCGGGACGAGGCCGCGCTCGACGGCCTTGCTACCGAAGGCCCGCACAATCCGGAGCACTGAGGCTCGGGACGACGCCAACCGGGTCATGCTTGCGCGCGACCCTGCGCCGCCCCCATTGGCGGCCGCGACCCCTCAGGCTTAGGCAGGGATGCTGGCACCCGGGAAGACCGGGCCAGGGCGGGTGAAAAGACGCCAGCCTTCCTGCCGGCCTCCCGTATGGAACCGACCGGAACTCACGGGCCGGCGCTCGGTTCGGGCTTCGTCAAGGTCGGCTCCTCATGCTTCGTATCGGCTTCCACGCATCCCACGAACAATTCCTGCCCTCGGACCTGCTCCGGTTCGTGCAGATGGCGGAGGCCGCAGGGTTCGATGCGGCGATGTCGTCCGACCATTTCAAACCCTGGGGGCCGGCGCAGGGCCACTCGGGCTATGCGTGGTCGTGGCTCGGGGCAGCGCTCCAGGCGACGTCGCTCCCGTTCGGCGTGATCTCGGCTCCTGGCTACCGCTACCATCCGGCGATCGTGGCCCAGGGGGCGGCCACCTTGGCGGAGATGTATCCCGGGCGCCTCTGGCTTGCGCTCGGCAGCGGTCAGCGCCTGAACGAGGACATCACCGGGCAGGCCTGGCCCGAAAAGGCGGAGCGAAATGCCCGCCTGCGGGAATGCGCGAACATCATCCGGGCCCTGTTCGGTGGCGAGACCGTGACGCATCGCGGTCGCGTCACGGCGGTCGGAGCCAAGCTCTACACCCTGCCCGAGCGCATTCCCCTGCTCCTCGGCGCCGCCGTCAGCGAGGAGACGGCCGAATTCGTGGGAGGCTGGGCGGATGGGCTTCTCACGGTCAGCACCAAGCCCGACCAGCTCAGGCGCGTTGTGGACGCCTTCCGGAGGGGAGGCGGGGAGGGCAAGCCGCTCTTCCTGCAGGTCACCCTGAACTGGGCCCCGAGCGACGAGGAGGCCCTGCAGGGAGCCTTCGAGCAATGGCGCTACAACGCCCTTGGGGGCTCCGTGAATTGGGAGCTGCGTTCTCCGGAGGATTTCGACACCGCGACCCGCCTCGTCAGGCCGGAGGACCTGCGCGAGTCCGTTCTGATCTCGTCCGATCCCGGCCAGCATGCGGCGTGGCTCAACACGTATGTCGAGATGGGCTTCGAGGAACTGCAACTGCATCAGGTCGGGCGGAACCAGGCGACCTTCATCGAGGCCTTCGGGGCGAAGGTGCTGCCGCAAATCCGGAGGACCTGAGCCACGCGCGGAGTGTCTGGCCGCGGACGGCCGCCTTCGCGTCCCGACGGAGAGGACCATTCTGGCGCCCTTCGTGCTATGGCTGCGCTGCGACGCCGTCGGGCCCTGACCCAAGGCGCTCGTCAATAACGTCAACCTGGATCCGGACGGTAGTATTGTGGCGTCGAACTTCCGGAATGCCGGACGAGTGTCCGATGGTTGCGGCTCAGCTTTCGTGAAGCTAGCGAACCAGTGAGCACGCCTCGCGAAGACCAGATCGATTGCGTGATCGTGGGGGGCGGGCCCGCGGGGCTCACGGCCGCCCTCTATCTCGCGCGCTTCAACCGCAACTTCGTCATCGTCGACAGCGGCTGCAGCCGCGCCGGGTGGATCCCGACCAGCCACAACATCCCGGTCTTCGCCGAAGGGATCGGTGGGCCTGAGATCCTGGGCCGGCAGCGCGATCACCTCGCCCGCTACGGCGTGACCCCGCTCGGTGGGACCGTCTTGTCGATCGAGAAGGGGCCGGACGGTTTTGCGGTCGAGCTCGAGCTCGAGCCAGGATCGCGCCGCTTCATACTGGCCCGCAGGGTTCTCCTGGCGACAGGGTCGGTCGATATCGAGCCGAACCTGCCGGACCTGCCGAACGCCATCCAGCGCGGCCTCATCCGATACTGCCCCATCTGCGACGGCTACGAGGCGGCCGAGAAGCGCATCGCCGTGATCGGCCACGGGCACCATGGCATGGGCGAGGCCATCTTCGTCGCCCGCACCTATGCCCGGGACGTCACGCTCATGACGCTCGGCGAACCCATGGAGCTCGATCCCGACCAGCAAAGGCGGCTCGACGACCATGGCATCAAGGTCGTCCGCGACCCCGTCGTGGCGCTCGACGTCGAGGATGAACGGATCTCGGCCGTGAGGATCGGCGGGGTGGAGCAGCATTTCGACGTCGTCTATTCCGCCCTCGGCCTGAAGCGGCGTTCCGATCTCGCGGTGGCGCTTGGAGCCGACCTCGACGAATCGGGTGCGCTGATCACGGACGAGCATAGCGAGACGAGCGTCTCGGGCCTCTACGCGGCCGGAGGGGTGGTGCGCGGGCTCGATCAGATCGTGGTCGCCATGGGCCAGGCCGCCATCGCGGCGACCAGCATCCATAACCGCTGCGAATTGCCGACCGAGCAGGAACCCGGCGCCGCCTGACTGTTTGCCGGCCGCTCGGTTCGCTGCGACACCGATCAGGAACCCGCGGCATCGGCACGGTTTGCCGTGCATCCTGTGAGGATCTGGAACGACGCGGTCGTTCGCGGCTTTCGAGCACAGGACGAGACACCAGCTGATCGAGGTTCCCATGGTTACCCGAAACCACAACAACCGCAGCGAGAAGCAGAAGGGCCACGTTCCCGTCGAGGATGGGGCGCAGGCATCCCAGGACCATGCTGGCATTGACGAGCGCCATGACGGCAAGGGCCGGCAGAATGGCGGCGGCGACGGCGCAGGCGGGGCGCCGAAGGCCCAGGGTCAGGGACAGGCCAACAAGGGCGTCGACAATCACCACCAGAATCGTGGCCACGGCTGAAAGGGGGCAGACGATGTCCGAGATCATCGACAAGGCGGAAGACCCGCTCGGCTCCGGCGACGCCGGCAAGAGCCAGCTACAGGTGAATGCCGAGAAGGCGCTCGAGATGAAGCGCGAGGCAGGACCCGACGCTCACATCCCCGAGCATCAGACGTCGCACGAGGGCGGCGTTCAAGGCGGGCAAGTCGGATATACGGACACTGCGGTCGGGAAAGAATCGACCTACGCGTCCAATCTCAAGCGGAGCCATACTGCCCGCACAGGTGATGCTTGACCCATGGTGGATAATTTCGATTTCGGCGCTGGCCAGTTTCGCTCGGTCGGTGGCGGGCAGCAGCCCGCGATGCTGATCTTCCAGCCGACTGGCGCCAACATGACCACCTACGAGGGCAAGACGCTGGTGGTCGAGCTGAAGCCGGGTACGACCCGTGAGCAGCTTCAGGCGCTCACCCGCACGCTCAACGGATCGGCCGTGAAGATCTCCGTTCGGGAGATCTGACCGGCCGGATTCGACTCAGGCCTGGGGCGCCTTCCTGGCAGGCTTGTTCCGGGTGATAGGCCGGCCCTTGTGGACCGGGACATGGTCGGGTCGGCCGGCCGGTTCGATGCGGATCCCGGCGATAGCCGTCCCGTGCACGGAGCCGGCGAAGTGCCGGGCGGCCTCGTCCCGGATCTGGACCTTGGTCTCCCGCTCGAAGATGCGGATCGCCCCGATATCCTGCCGTGTGACCCCGCCCCGGCGGCAGAGCATCGGAAGCAGCCATTTCGGATCGGCATTGCTGCTGCGGCCGACATTGACCCTGAACCAGGCGCCGCCCTCGACCGCATGGGCCGGCGCGCCCGGTTCCCGCTCGCGCGGGGGCGCGGGCGGACGCATCTCCCGTCGCGGCGGGGCGAAGCCCGGATCGGTCACGTCCTCCGGGGAGGGCAGACGCTGGCGGTAAAGCCGTACCAGGGCCGCCGCGATCTCGGTCGGCGAACGCTCGGCCAGTAGCGCCTCGGCCATGGCGGCGTCGTCGTCGCCCGGCTCGGCCGTGAAGAGCGGATCCTGGAGCATGCGCTCCTGGTCGAGCTTGCGGATCTCGTCGGCCGAGGGCGGGCCGCCCCAGACCGGCACGACGCCCGCCGTCGCCATGATCTGCTCGGCCCGGCGGCGGCGCGAGGCGGGAACCAGCACGACGCTCACGCCCTTGCGGCCGGCGCGGCCCGTGCGGCCGCTCCGGTGCTGCAGCGCCTCGGCGTCATGCGGCATGTCGGCATGGACGACGAGGCCGAGCCCAGGCAGGTCGATCCCTCGCGCCGCGACGTCGGTCGCGACGCAAACCCGCGCGCGGCCGTCGCGCAGGGCCTGGAGCGCCTGGTTGCGCTCGTTCTGGCTCAGCTCCCCGGACAGGGCCACGACCGAGAACCCGCGTTCCAGGAGGAGAGCCTGCAAATGCCGCACGGCCTCGCGGGTGTTGCAGAAGACGAGGGCCGTCGGCGATTCGATGAGCCGCAGGGTGTTCACCACCGCATGCGGGATCTCGCGCGGCAGCACGCGGGTCGCCCGGTATTCGATGTCGGCGTGACCACCTTCGGTACGGGCCACCTCGACCCGGACCGCGTCGCGCTGGAAGCTCCGGGCGAGGGCGATGATCGGGCGAGGGAGCGTGGCGGAGAAGAGGAGCGTGCGCCGCTCGGCGGGCGTTGCCTGGAGGATGAATTCCAGGTCCTCGCGGAAGCCGAGATCGAGCATCTCGTCCGCCTCGTCGAGCACCACGGCCCGCAGCAGGGAGAGGTCGAGCCGCCCGCGCTCGAGATGGTCGCGGAGCCGGCCCGGCGTGCCGACCACGATATGGGCGCCCTCGACGAGCTGGCGCTGCTCGCGGCGGGGATCCATCCCGCCGACGCAGGAGACCACCCGCGCCCCGGCGTAACGGTAGAGCCAGGACAGCTCGCGCTCGACCTGAAGTGCCAGTTCCCGCGTCGGTGCCACGACGAGTGTCAGCGGCTCGGCCGCCCGCTCGAGCCGGTCCGCCTCGCCGAGCAGGGTCGCGGCGAGGGCGAGGCCGTAGGCGACCGTCTTGCCGGACCCGGTCTGGGCTGAGACGAGAAGGTCGCGCTCCTCCGCGGCCGCGGTCAGGACCGCGCTCTGGACCGGGGTCGGGTCGGTGTAGTTGCGCTCTGTCAAGGCTCGCAGGAGCGACGGAGAGCTGGAAGGAAATGCCACTGAGTTCAGCCTGATCCATTGTCGAGGGGAGGGGGATTGCCCCTGGTCTATCTCGGACGGAGCGCGATGCCACGCTGGCGTAAGGAAGCCACCCTGTCGCGGCCCGTCCGGACCGTCACGCGGCTTCGCCGAGTTCGGCCCGGCGTGCGACGCTGTCGGCGATGACCTGCGCGATGGCATCCGCCATGGCGGTGTCGTCGCCGGCCATGCCGTCCATCGCGGCCATCCGGGCGACCACGGTCGCGGCGATCCGCTCCTCCACGGTCTCCTCCGCGAAGGCATAATAGATCACCGCGCGCTCGCCGTCGCGGTGGCAGCGCCCCTCGATCTGCTGGAGCTGGATCGCGCTGTGGCGCATGTCGTGGACGACGAGCGAGCGCGGCTTGTCGCCGCCCGACATCTCGCCCCGATGGAGGGAGATCGATTCCGTGACGGTGAAGACGACCGCGTCGCATTCCCCGGTTTGGAAGGCGACGCGCGCCGCCTCGTTCTCGTCGGCGCTGCGCTCCCCGTTGATCTCGCGCACGCGCCAATGCCGACCCCGCAGCGTCTCCGAGAGGAGCGCGCCCGTCTCGAGATAGGCGACAGAGATCGCGACCTGCTCGCCGGCCGAGAGGAGATCGTCCGCGAAAGCGGCCGTGCCCGCGATCCGGAGCAGGCTCGCCTTCTGCCGGAAGCGCAGATCGGCGGCCCAGCCGGTGGCGCGCCGGGTCGAACCGCCGAGCAAGCCGAATTCGTGCCGGAACTCGCGCCAGGTCGCCTCGTAGAGGCGGCGCTCGTCGGGCGCGAGAGCGGTCGCGGCGAGTTCGCGCTGCACCTCGGGCCAGCCGGCGATGTCGCTGGGGCGCCGGCGCAAGCCGATCGCTTTCGGGCCCCGGTAGAGGAGGTCCGACATGACGCTCCGGTCGCGCCCGTTCGGCTCCCAGCTCCAATTGGTCCAGCGGCCCTTGGCACGGCCGATGCCGAGCGTCCTCATCAGTACCCGATAATCGGCCAGCGTCTCGGTCGGGCATCCCGCCGCCTCGCCGAGGAGCCGCCCGAGATAGGACAGTTCATGCGGCGACTGGCCGGCGGTCGCGCTCATGTAGATCGTGAAAGCGGCCCCGTCCGCGAGCTGCCGGCAGGCCATGCTTTGCTGCGCGTGAGGATTGCGGAGCCGGTGGCTCTCGTCGAACACGACCACGGGCCAGATCCGCTTGGGCCGGCCGTGGCGCGCCAGTTCGTTGTTCTTGGCCCGGGCGGACCGCTTCGTGCTGGCCGGCGGAGCCGCGAAGAGCGATTTCGTGCGCTCGTAATTGATCAGCGTCACGGTCTTCGGCGCGAGACCGCTCAGCGCGATGGTGCGGCGCCATTGCGGCATGCCGCCCTTGGGGCAGACGATCAGGATCTCCCGTTCCGGCATCGCGGCGAGCGCCGTCCAGACCGACAGCGTCTTCCCGAGGCCGGTGAGATCGCCCAGCAGGAAGCCCGCGCGATCCTCACTGCGCGCGGCTAGGATCGCGTCGCGCGCGGCGAGCTGATGCGGCCGGGGGACGAAGGTGGTGACCTCGGCAGTGCCGCGCGCCGTCATGGGCGTGGCACGGGTGATGTATCCGCCACCGGGACGATGCGGCCTCTCAGACGTTGCAACCTGTCACCCGCATTCCTGGCTCCGATCAGAGGTCCAGCATAGCTCATGATCAGGATCCGACACAGGACGGCCTACCGGTATCCGGAGCGCGTGCAGCTCGGCCCGCACCGGCTCATGCTGCGGCCGCGCGAAAGCCGCGACCTCCGGCTGGTCTCCTACGAGCTTCTCGTCAGCCCCGAGGCGCGGGTCACCTGGGCGCAGGACGTCTTCGGCAACAGCGTCGCGACGGCGACCTTTTCCGGCCCGGCAGGCGAACTCGTGATCGACAGCGTCGCCGAGCTCCGCCTCGATGCGGAGGCGTGGCCCATCTTCAACATCGCGACCGATGCCCTCTCATTCCCGTTCCGCTACTCGGACGAGGACTGGACCGATCTCGGCGCGCTGGCGCTCCCGGTTCACGCGGACCCGGACGGCCGGCTCCGGGCCTGGGCGCAGGGCTTCGTCCTCGGCCCGGCGACCGACACCCTGTCCCTCCTCAGGGACCTGAGCAACGGGGTCGCGACGCGGGTGGCCTACGAGATCCGCGACGACGAGGGCACGCAATCGCCCGGCGAAACGCTCGGCCGCAGCCGGGGATCGTGCCGGGACCTCGCGGTGCTGTTCGCGGAGGCGGCCCGCAGTCTGGGATTCGGAGCCCGGCTCGTGTCCGGATACCTCCACAATCCCGATCTCGAGAGCGTCGGGTCGGCCGGCGCCGGTTCCACGCATGCCTGGGCCGAGATCTACGTGCCAGGCGCGGGCTGGATCACCTTCGACCCGACAAACCGGAGCCTCGGCAGCGCGAATCTCATTCCGGTCGCGGTGGCGCGCGATCTTCGGCAGGCCATGCCCGTCATCGGCAGCTATTCCGGCGGCGGCTCCGGACCGGCCGAGATGTCGGTCGAGGTTGTCGTGGCGGAGGTCTCGGGAGCCTGATCCAAGGATCCTAGTCGGTCAGGCGCGTCCCCGCTCCGACCGGGTCGGCTTGACCAGAAGCTCGATGAAGTTGCGAAGTTCTCGGGTCCGGTGCCCGACTTCGGTCACCTGCTCGTCCAGACCCAGGCGCCATGCGATGTCCCTGCGGTCGGGGGCGTGATGCAGCCTCTCGATCAGGTCGGCATGAGCTTCGAGGTCCTCGGGCCGCTGTGCGAAACCCTCCTCGATCAGGTCGTCCGCCTGTCTCCGGATCGCGCCCGCGACCTCCCCGAGCGACAGTTCGGGGTGATATTGTACGCCCCAGAATGTTCCCCCGTCGAAACGGATCTCGGCGGCCTGGATGGCCGTCACCCTGTTGCCGGCCAGGAGCGTCGCTCCCTCCGGGAGAGCCTCGACCTCGTCCGTATGGATCGCCGGGGCGTCGAACACGTCGGGCCGCTCGCGCAGGAGCGGGTGCGCCCGCCCGGCCTCCGTCCGGGTAATCCGCCGCGCGAAGGCCGCCTCCCGCCCTCGCGCCGAGGGCCGGACACTGCCGCCCGCCGCGACGGTTGCGACCTGCAGTCCCGCGCAGGAGCCGAAGGACGGCGTTCCCGACGCGAAGACCGAGCGCATCAGCTCGACCTGACGCCGGGTCGTCGCGTTGTCCTCGTAGAGGTGGAGCGGCGACCCGGTCAGGAAAATCCCATCATAGCCTTCGAGCGTGCCGCGTCCGGGCAGTTCCGCCTTGCCGTCCACGGGCTTCATCAGGTCGATCTGGAACCCAGGCCCGAGCGAGGCCACCATGTCCCGGTAGGTCTCGCCCGACGAGCGGCCGACGCTCTCGCGCCGCTCGTCCCGGGCCGGCGCGGGCTCGCTCTCGAGGATCAGGAATCTCATGGACAGCTCGGCGATCACGGCCACTCTCGCCGCTGCCGTGAACACCCGAAGGCGGGCTTCGTTCGATGCTGCGGCATCGCGGCCCGCATGGAAGCCGGTGTCGCGATCGCGACGGTTTGGAGCTTTGAATCGGCCGGCAGCCGCCAAGACGTGCTGAAAGAGATTCCACCTCTTCTGGAATCGTTAACGGTCCACGGGCCAGGATCATAGGATGCTTCAAGCTACGCCGGCATTTCAAGTCGGAGCGGCTGAGTTCATGCCGAGCATCTGGCGGAGGTGGCGGGGGCGACCTTTATGAGCAGCATCTTGAAGCCGCGCCGCTCGATCCGCGGCAAGCTCGACCGGCTGGTCTTTCTCTCGGTCGGGATTGCCCTGGTGGTGGCCGGCGCCATGAATGTCTGGCACGAGGCCGACCGCTGGCTCGCCTCGAAACGCGAGACGCTGTTCGCGACGGCGCATGTGTTCGCCGCCGCCACCTCGAAGGCCGTTGCGTCCGGCGATGCCGGGGCCGTCACCCAGAGCCTCCGGGCCATCGGCCGTGTTCCGGGCCTGGTCCGGGCCGAGGTCCTGGATAAACGCGGCGCTGTCCTCGGAGAGATCGGGTCCGCCGTTCGGCTCGGGACGGATGCCGACCTCGACGAGGGGCGCGAACACTCCGTCATGGCCCTGCTCACGAGCCGAACCCTTCAGGTTTCGGTGCCTGTCGTCGACGGGGGAGAGCAGGTCGGCCGCATCGTGCTCGTGAGCGACACGGGCGATCTGATGGATCGGTTCCAGGGCGCCTTGCTGGCCGCCACCGCTGCATCGGCCGTCGCCCTGGCGCTCGGGATCTTTCTCTCCCACCGTCTCCAGAGGTCGATCACCGGACCGATCGTCGCGCTCTCGGCCGCCATGGCCAATGTCGAGCGCACCAACGACTACGCCTCCGTCACGACCATTTCGAGCGACGACGAGACCGGAATACTCGCCTCCCGCTTCAACGGGATGATCGGGGAGATCAGGCGGGCGACCGATCAGATCCTTGCCCGCGAGGACGAGATCATCGGCCGCCTTTCCCGGGCGGCCGAGCAGCGCGACGACCAGACCGGCCAGCATGTCGTGCGCGTCGCCCGGATCAGCCGCATCATCGCCGAGCGGCTGAGGCTCGATCCGGTCTATGTCGAGGAACTCTGCCGCGCCTCGCCGATGCACGACGTCGGCAAGATTTCGGTGCCGGACGCGATCCTTTTCAAGCCAGGGCGGCTCGACCCGGACGAGCGCCGCGAGATGGAGCGCCATGCCCAGGCCGGCTACCGCGTCCTCTCGGGAAGCAACTCCAAGCTCGTCCAACTCGCGGCCGAGATCGCGCTCTCGCATCACGAACGCTGGGACGGACAAGGCTACCCGAACGGCCTCGCCGGCGACCGGATTCCGCTCTCCGGTCGCATCACGGCGGTCGGGGACGTGTGCGACGCGCTGCTGTCCGTGCGGCCCTACAAGCAGCCCTGGAGCCTCGAGAGCGTGAAGGCTCACCTGATCGAGAATGCCGGCACCCATTTCGACCCCGACTGCGTGGACGCCCTGGTCGGATGCTGGTCGGAGCTGGAGCTGATCTACGCCGAAACAGAGCCCAAGCATGAGGCGGTGGCGCAAGCTGCCTGACCTGTCCGGGAGCGAGGTTGTCGAGGCTTTTGCCCAGACAAACGGGGCGGCCCGAGAATAGATCGGTTCCAGAGTAAATCTAGAGCGGTTCTAAGGACAAGCCCTAGCTAGTCCACGCGGAACTCCGCCTACGCTCCAGCATTGCCCAAACATCGCCGAAGGTGCAAAAGTCGGGCGTCCGGTCTTGTTGGGCCATGCGCGGCCCAACATGCCGGCTCTCGTACTGATCGCCTTTTCGGGGTTTGGGGTCACACCTGCAATGTTGTCGGCGCGTCTGATCCGCCCTGCCTTTTTCCTGCTCGCCCTGTGTCTCGCGACGGGCGCTCGTTCCCAGGACGTCGCGGCTCCTGCCGCGCCCGCGGTGACGGCGCCTGCTGCCGCGGAGCCGGCTTCAGGCGACCCTCGTTCGCCTGCTCCGACACCGGCCCGCTCGATCGGCGCATCGTCGGGCGGGGAGGGCGGCCTGCACAACCTGTCGCCTTGGGCGATGTTCCTCGGCGCCGATCTCGTCGTGAAGGGCGTGATGGTCGGTCTCGCCTTCGCGTCTCTGGTCACCTGGACGATCTTCCTGGCGAAGAGCCTCGAACTGCTCCTCGCCAAGCGACGGGTGCGGGCGGCGCTCGATCGGCTCTCCAGGTGTCGCAATCTCGGGGATGCCGAAGCCGCCTTTCCGCAGCGAGGACGCGACGTCGTGGCCTCCCTCGTCGGCGAAGCGGGCGCGGAGGCCCGCCAATCCGAGGATCTCGCTCCGGAGAATGGCGTCCGCGACCGCGTGGCGTCGCGCTGCCAGGAGGTGATCCGGGCCGAGGGACGGAGCGTCCGGTTCGGGATGGGCCTCCTCGCCACGATCGGGTCGACCTCGCCCTTCGTCGGCCTGTTCGGCACGGTCTGGGGGATCATGAACAGCTTCGTCGGCATCGCGAAGGCGCAGACGACGAATCTCGCCGTCGTGGCACCCGGCATCGCCGAGGCGCTACTCGCGACCGCGATCGGGCTCGTTGCCGCCATCCCGGCGGTCATCATCTACAACCATTTTTCGCGGGAAACGCGAAATTACCTCGAACTCGCGAATCGCGCTTCCGGCGTCGTCGGTCGCCTCCTGTCCCGCGACCTCGATCGCGTCCGGGGCGGGCGCCTCTATCCTCGCGCCGCGGCGGAGTGAACCATGGGCGCGACCCTCGGCGATCCGACCGACGACGACGAATACGGCGAGACCCACGAGATCAACGTCACGCCCTTTATCGACGTGATGCTCGTGCTCCTGATCATCTTCATGGTCGCGGCTCCGCTCTCGACGGTGGACCTCCCGATCGACCTGCCGACCTCCGCCGCGACGCCGCAGAAGAAACCGGACAAGCCGACCTACGTCACGATCAAGCCGGACCTTGCCGTGTTCCTGAACGAGCAGCCGGTGAAGCGGGTCGACCTCGTGCGCACGCTCGACGCGGTCCCGGAAGGCGGCAAGGATCGGCGCGTCTTCCTGCGGGCCGACCGCGCGGTGCCGTATGGCGAGCTGATGGCGATCCTCGAGATACTGCGAGCCGGCGGATATGTCCGGGTGGCGCTGGTCGCCCTCGAAGGCGTGCCGGCCGGTCCGATTGCGGCCGGTCCCTTGGGAACAATCCCGTGATTGCCCAGGACGCTGCCTGACCATGCCGATATCCGGCCTTGCCCGCTCCCCCTCGCCCCTGCTCTGGGGAAGTGCGGCTGCGCTTGCGGTCGCTCTGCACGCGGGTGCCCTTGCCGCGATGCTGCTTCAGGCCCCCCCAGAGGAGGACGGATCGGATCTGGGCGCAGCCGCGATCGAGATCGGGATCGAACTCGCGGCCCCACGGCAGGAGCCCTCCAACCTGCCGCCCGGCCCGGAATCGGACAGCTCGGCCGCTTCGACCGCATCGATCCAGCAGCGGGTCGCGCCCGAGGAGGCCCGCCCCGAGGAGCAGGACATTCCGATGGCGGCGGAAGAACCCGACCGGGTCGTCGCGCCGCAACCGGCCGAGACGCCGAAGGAAGAGCAACCCGTGGCTCAGCAGCAGACGGAGGCCTCGTCCGAATCCGTTGCGGCTGAGGCGACCGCCGCGCCCGCCGTCGAAACGCCACGCGAAGCGCCGGTCGCCAAGGCTCCCGCTCCGGGAAGCGGCTCGAGCGCCCTCCGGGTGCGCACGACGTGGCAGCGCCAGCTCGTGGCTCATCTCGATCGCAACAAGCGCTATCCCCCAGGAGGAGCGCGGCGCACCGCCGAGATCCTGGTGAGTTTCACGCTCGACCGCACGGGCCGGATCGTCTCCGCAAGCCTTCTCCGGAGTTCGGGCGATCCGGCCTTCGACGACGCGGCGCTGACCATGGTCCGTCGGGCCGATCCCGTGCCGGCGCCGCCGCCGCTGGTGGCCGACGAGGGACTGACCTTCACGGTCCCGGTCGTGTTCCGGGCCAAGGGTCGCGGCTGAAAGCTTGGCGCGGACAGGCTTGCTGACGGGGCCGGTGCTGGGGCGTATAGGCCGTTGCGCGGCTTGGCCGCCTGGAGAGCATCGATGACGGCAGGCTCCTTCCCCCTCTCTGGGATTCGCGTGCTCGACCTCACCCGCGTCCGCTCGGGACCGACCGCGGTGCGGCAGCTAGCCGATTGGGGCGCCGACGTCATCAAGATCGAGATGCCGGAGGGGCCCGACGCCGCCGACCCGCTGGGAGGACCGCGCGAGGGTTCCGACTTCCAGAACCTGCAGCGCAACAAGCGCGGCATGACGCTCGACCTCAAGACGCCCCGCGGTATCGAGGTGTTTCGGCGGCTCGCGGCCCAGGCCGACGTCGTCGTCGAGAATTTCCGGCCGGACGTGAAGGACCGGCTCGGTATCGACTACCAGGCGCTGAAGGCGCTCAATCCGCGACTGATCCTGGCCTCGATCTCGGGCTTCGGCCAGGACGGCCCCTATCGCGACCGCCCGGGCTTCGACCAGATCGCGCAGGGGATGGGTGGGCTGATGTCGATTACCGGCCTGCCGGGGCAGGGCCCCGTCCGGGTGGGCATTCCCATTGCCGATCTCTCGGCCGGCATCTTCTGCTCGCAGGGCATCCTCCTGGCGCTGATCGAGCGGGGGACGTCCGGAATGGGCCAATGGGTGCAGACCTCGCTGATCCAGGCCCAGATCTTCATGCTGGATTTCCAGGCCGCCCGTTGGCTGACCGCGGGCGAGGTGCCGAAACAGGCCGGCAACAACCATCCGACCTCAATTCCGACGGGCGTCTTCAAGACCAGCGACGGCTACATCAACATCGCAACCACCGGGCAGAAGATCTGGCAGCGCTTCTGCCGCGCGATCGATGCCGAGGACCTGATCGCCAATCCCGATTACGCCACGTCCCAATCCCGTTCCGATCACCGCGACCGGCTGAACGAGGAGATCGCGCTCCGGCTCCGGGAGCGGGACAGCGACAGCTGGGTCGCGATCCTGAACGAGGCCGGAGTCCCGTGCGGGCAGATCTACGCGATCGACCAGGTCTTCTCGGACCCTCAGGTCGAGCATCTGCGGCCGCAGGCAACGATCGAATCGCCCCATGTCGGCACGCTTACCCTCCTGCGCCAGCCGATGACGCTCTCCCGCACGCCCTCGCGCATGGAGCGCCATCCGCCGGCGCTCGGCGAGCACACCGATGAGGTCCTGCGCGAGGCGGGATACGGCTCGGACGAGATCGCCGAATTCGTGCGCGACGGCATCGTCTAGACCCGGGCGCCGAGCACCCAACCGAGCGGAGTCAATTCATGGCAGACGAACAGTCCTACGCCCAAGCTAAGATGCTGACCCATAAGGCGGGCGGCATCGGGACAATGACCTTCAACAATCCGGAGAAGCGCAACGCCGTCAGCTTCGGAATGTGGGAGGCCGCCGGCGCGATCCTGGCGGATTTCGCGGCCGATCCGGAGATCCGCGTCGTCGTCCTGACCGGGGCCGGCGGCAAGGCCTTCGTCTCCGGTGCCGACATCTCGAAATTCGGTGACGAGCGGGCCGAGGCGGAGGCGGTCGGTCGCTACAATGCGGCGACGGAGGCCATCTATGCCGGCCTGCACGATTTCCCGAAGCCGACCATCGCCAAGATACGCGGTTTCTGCATCGGAGGCGGCCTCGGTCTCGCGGCCAGCTGCGATCTCCGCTTCGCGACCGACGAATCGCGCTTCGCCCTTCCGGCCGCGAAGCTCGGCCTCGGCTATGGCTTCGCCCCGCTCCGGCGCCTGGCCGGGGTCGTGGGACTGCCCTTCGCGAAAGAGATCGTCTTCACGGCCCGCCAGTTCAGCTCGCGTGAGGCCGAGACGATGGGTCTGGTCAACCGCATCGTTCCGGCCGACGAGATCGACGCCTACGTGGCCGATTATGCCGCGACGATCGCGGCCAATGCGCCCCTGACGATCGGGACCGCCAAATACGCCTTCCGGCAGATCGCGAAGGACCCGGCCGATCGCGACCTCGAAGGTTCGGCTGAGCGGGTGCGGGCGTGCTTCGCGAGCGCGGATTACGCCGAGGGCCGGCTCGCCTTCATGGAGAAGCGCAGGCCTGCCTTCGCCGGGCGCTGACCTAGAGGGTCGCGATGACCTTGCCGAAGACCCGACGGGTCTCGAGCTTCTCGAGGCCCTGGGAGAAGTCGGCGACGGGCAGGACGGTGTCGATGATGGGTTTCAAGCCGCCGGCCATCTTGTCCAGGGACTGCGTGATGTTCTCCATCCGGCACCCGAAGGAGCCGGTGATCCGATATTGCTGCTGGAAGAGCTGCATCAGGTTGATGGTGGCCGAGACGCCGGAGGTTGAGCCGCAAGTGACGAGCCGGCCGCCGCGCTTCAGGCAGAGCAGGCTGCCGTTCCAGGTCTCCGCCCCGACATGCTCGAAGACGACGTCGACGCCCTTGCGCTTGGTGAGCCGACGGACTTCCCCCTCGAACCGTTCGGTCCGGTAGTTCACGACGACATCGGCGCCGAGCGCCTTCGCCTTCTCGCCCTTCTCGTCGTCGCCGACGGTCGCGTAGACGGTGCAGCCGATCTGTTTCGCCATCAGGATCGCGGCCGTGCCGATGCCGGACCCGCCGGCATGGACGAGCACGCTCTCGCCGGGCTCGAGCCGGGCATTGTCGAACAGCATGTGCTGCACCGTCCCGAACGCAATCGGCGCGCAGGCCGCCTCCTCGAACGTGACGCCGTCCGGAATCGGCATGACGAGCCGGGCCGGCATCGTCACGAGATCGCGCGAAAACCCGTCCAGATGAAAACCCATGATGCCGGCGACGTTCTCGCAGAGATTGTCGCGTCCCTCCCGGCAGGCCCGGCACTGGCCGCAGGTCATCGCGCCATACATCACCACCCGCTGCCCCGGCATGAACCGGCTGACGCCCGCGCCGACGCTCTCGACCTCGCCCGAGGCCTCGGCACCGACCACGACCGGCAGCTTCCGGCGCACGAAGGCCATGCCGCGGAAGCCCCAGACGTCGATATGGTTCAGGCCGACGGCCCGCACGCGGATCCGGACCTCCCCCGGACCGGGCGGCGGCGGCGCATCGATCTCGACGAGGCGGAGATCGCGGTCGCCGAAGAGCTGGAGGGCTTTCATTCTCAATTCCGATCTTTGGCAACGGGCAGGATACCGGCCAGCTGCTCTTCAAGTGCGTTTCGATCTGCCGAGGCCAGCTCTCCGATCTTCCGTGCCACGAGCGTCGAGGACAGCGTCATGATCTTCCAGCGAACGACACAGGGCTGCCGCAGGCCGGTGGGCTCGACGTCGATGAGGGGATGATCGCTCGGCCAGGTGCCGGCCGAGGCGGTCGTGATCATGCAGGCGACGACGAGTCCATGGTCCCTGTTGAAGGTGCCGGCCGACAGGATCGCGACCGGCCTCGGCTTCCCGACAGGGCGATCACTGAACGGGAACAACGCGACGACGACGTCCCACCGCTCAAAGACCATCGAAGGCCGCCGCGTCCTCAGGCGTCTTCCACTCGTGCAGGAACTCGTCGAGATCGGTCAGGTAGGGGTCCTCAGGGCCTTCGTCGAGCGCGAGCGGCACGGTCTCGCCGCGGCGAGCCTGAAGCTGCGCCCATGCGGCGCGGCCCTCGATGTCGTCTCCGTCAGCCCTTAGGCCCGGCGTGGGCCGGCCATCCAGCCCGTCGCGCATCTTGCGAAAGAGAATGCGCCGGCCATCGATCACGAGCCGAACCGGCTGGTCGGAGCTGAGACCGGCAACATGGCGTCTGATGTCGGGATCGTGGATGTGCTTCACCCACAAGGCGTCGTCCCGAATGGTGAGCGCGGCCATACAGGCCTCCCTTCCTCCGTCCAACATACGGGCCGTCCAGGACCGTAACAAGGGGTGGGGGTGGGGTGGTCCTACCGATGCACGCCGATCATCGCCGTCATGCCGCCATCGATCGGCAGCACGGCGCCTGTGATATAGCTCGCCCCCGGCCCCATCAGGAACTGCACCAGGCTCGCGACGTCCTGCGGCGCGGCGAAGCGGCCGGCCGGGATCTGCGTTTCCATCTGGGTGCGGTGGGCCGCGTAGGGGGTCATCATCTCGGTGTCGACGAAGCCCGGCGCGACGTAGTTCACGGTGATGCCGCGTTTCGCGGTCTCGACCGCAAGCGTCCGGCAATAGGAGAGAAGCGCGCCCTTCGAGGCCGCGTAGGCGGCGTTGCCGGGATTGCCCCGGAGCGCCGCGACCGAGCCGATGACGCAGATGCGGCCGCCGCGGGAGCGGATCATGCCGCGCAGCACCGCCTTGGCGAGGCGGGTCAGCGACCAGAAATTCACCTGCATGGCCGCCTCGGCCTTGTCCTGGGCCATGACGGCGGCGAGCACGTCGTAGGGCTGGCCGGCATTGTGGACGAGGCCGTAGAAGCCCTCCTGCTCGATCGCATCGGCGAAGATCTCGAGCGAGCCCTGGTCCGCCAGATCGAGCCGCCGGGCCGAGACGGTCGCCTCCGGATGACTGTCCTTCAGCGCAGCGATGAGGGCCGTCGCCTCGTCGACCGAATTCCGGACCGTGAGATCGACATCGAAGCCGGACGAGGCGAGCGCCGTCACGATCGCCGCGCCCACCCCCCGGCCTCCACCGGTCACGAGGACCTTCTTCCTCATCGGGGTTCGGCCGCGAGGACGAGGCAGGTATTCTGGCCGCCGAAACCGAAGGAATTCGACAGGACGACGGACACCGCGGCATCCCGGGCGACATTCGGCACCACGTCGAGCGGGATGGCGGGATCGGGGATCGCGTAGTTGATGGTCGGCGGAATGCGGCCGTGCTGGATCGTGAGGAGCGAGATCACCGCCTCGACCGCGCCCGCGGCCGTGAGCGTGTGGCCGATCATCGACTTGTTCGACGAGATCGGCACCGTCTTCATCCGCTCCCCGATCACGCTCATCAGGCCGAGCGATTCCATCTTGTCGTTCTCGGGCGTCGCGGTTCCATGCGCATTGACGTAGTCGACGTCCTCGGGCCCGAGCCCTGCATCGGCGAGAGCGTCCCGGATCGCGGCCACGATCGGCGCGCCGTCAGGGCTTGATCGGGTGCGGTGGAAGCCGTCGCCCTTCTCGCCGCAACCGAGCAGGTAGCCGAGAATCTTCGCGCCTCGGGCCCGAGCGGTATCGGCATTCTCGAGCACGAGCGCCCCCGCGCCCTCTCCCATGACAAAGCCGTCGCGGTTCTTGGCGAAGGGTTTTGCGGCGCTCTCGGCCGGCTCGTTCTGGGTCGAGAGCGCGGAGAGGAGCGAGAAGCGGATCAGCGATTCCGGGTTCACCGACCCATCAGTACCGATGCAGAGGGCGGCATCGACCTCGCCGCGCCGGATCGCTTCGGCGCCGAGCTGGATCGCGGTCGCGCCCGACGAACAGGCCGTGGAGAGGGAGATCGGCGAGCCTTGCGTGCCGAACCGGTCTGCGAGCCGATCGGCGACCGTGCCGAACAGGAAGAGTTCGTGGAATTCGCCGAACCGACCCGTCGCTGCGGAGGCGAGAAGGTCGCGATAGGTGATGGTGCCCTCCTCACCCGATGCCTCGGCCAGCGCCCGGCGTTGCGGCCAGTCGAGCTCGACCGGCGGCACGGCGATGAACAGCGCGCCCGGAAAGTCGCCCGGCCTGCCAATTCCGGATTGCGCGACGGCCTCGTCGGCGGCGAGTTCCGCGAAACGCTCGGAGAGAACGGGCGCGCACATCGGTTCCGCTGGCACGAAATCGACAGTTGCGGCGACACGGGTGCGCAAGCCATCGACGGGGAACCGCCGAATCTCGTGGATGCCGGACCGGCCTGCCGTCAGCGCCGCCCAATTGTCGGTCGTGCCGCTACCCAGCGAGGTGACCAGGCCGAGGCCGGTGACGGCCACCAGGGGGCGATCGCGGCCGCCTTGTTGTCGCTCTTGCGCCATGGAGGATCGTTTAGCGCGGGGCGGTGATCCGCACCATGCCCTCGCCGCGCCGGTGGCCGACGCAGCTCGTCACGACCTCGCGGGCCGCGACGCTGGCGACGAGGCCGGTCGCGATCACGGCTCCGGCCGGGGCAGGGGCCTCCATCAGATGGCCGAGCAGGTCACCCAGGTCATGCACCCGGGCGTCGGGCGCGAGCCGTGCGAGGGTGTCGTGCTCTTCCATCGTTGCCGGCGCGACCCCGGTCGCCGCACTGAGCACGATGTCGGGCGAGACCGCGCCCAGCCCGCGCCACAACTGCTCCACGGCTGCGGCGACGCTCCCCGGCGCACGGCGCGTCCGGACGGCCCCGATGGATGCGAGGTCGGCCAAGGGCTTCGCGCCTCGTGCCTGGGCATGCTCTTCGGATTCGAGCACCAGGAATGCCGCGCCGGATCCCAGGATGAACCCGCCTCGCTCGGCTGCCGAACGCTCGCGCACGGGCGCGAAAGGCCGGTTCCAGTAATAGCCGCCAAGCTCGTAGGTGAGCATCACGTCCGGCCGCTCGGCATTGTAGGACGAGCCGACCAGCATAATCTCGACCTGCCCGGCGGCGATGCGGGCCGCGGCGATCCGGAGCGCGTCGATCCCGGCCTGCTCCTCGCCCATGAAGGTGCGGGACGCGCCGGTGATGCCGTGGACGATGGAGATGTTGCCGGCCAGCAGATTGGACAGCTGGGCGAGGAAAAGCGTCGGCCTGAGATCGCTCATCAGGTGTTCGTTGAGATAGGCGCCCGGGGACGCCGAATCCCGCATCCCGGTCAGGATCTGCGAATCGACCTCGTAGTCGCGCTCCCCTCCACCCGCGGCGACGATCAGCTGCGTCCGGGCCTTGAGCGCCGTGTCGTCCTTCAGCCCGGCCGCATCGAGGGCAAGGCCTGCCGCGTAGCAGCCGAGGCGCTGCCACGGCTCCATCTGGCGCTGGTCCGACTTCTTCGGGATCTGCCGGTCCCATTCAAGCGCGACGGCGGGATGGACCGGATAGCCAGAATATTTTTCCGCGCCGACGGGCGCCTTCGCGCCGCTCGCAAGCGCGTCGAGATGCGGACCGATTCCCTCGCCCTGGGCGGAGACGATCCCGGTGCCGGTGACGACGACGCGCCGTCCCATCAGGCCGCCTCGGTCGACAATCCGATCGCTTGGGCGCGGGCGCGCATCAGGTGATCGAGTTCGGCTGGAAACGGCATGATCCGGAAACGGAGCCCGGCATCGGCGATGCGCTTCGTGCCGGCAGTGATCCGGGCCTTGGTCACGGCGTAGCCGGAGCCTTCATGTTCGAGCTCGGCCGAGACCTCGAGCTCAGCGCCGGGCTCGACGAAATCGCGAAAGCGCGCTCGGTCGACCCCCATCAGGAATGGCATCTGGGTGAAGCCCCGCATCGCGAGGAGAAGATAGCCTGACGCTTGCGCCATGGTCTCGGTCAGGAGCACGCCCGGAACGAGCGGCCGGCCAGGAAAATGGCCCTCGAAGACCGGGCTCGCCTGCGGCACGGTGGAGCGCACCACGATCCGGCCCGCGGCTCGGTCGATCTCGACCACCCGGTCGACCATCTCGAAATATTCGAGGCGCATCGCGTCCCGCGATCCGGATAGGAGCCGGCCTCTCCTCAGGCCGCCTTGGCGGCCACCAGGGCGTCGATGCGGGCGACGAGGTTCTTGAGGACGAAATACTCCTCCGCCGGAACCTTCCCCTCGTTCACCTCCTGCGTCCACTTCTCGAGCGGCAGCTTGATCCCGAACGCCTTGTCGACGGCGAAGGCGATGTCCAGGAAGGCGAGGGAATCGATGCCGAGATCGTCGATGGCATGGCTCTCCAGCGTGATGGTGTCGCGGGGAATGTCAGCCGTCTCGGAAATGATGCCCGCGACCGTCTCGAAGGTAGAGGACATGATCCTCGGTTCTCCAGGTTGTTGTTGAGGCGCGGCGGGCGCGAAAACGTCGCGACATCACCCGCTCTGCATAAGGTTGCGCCCCTTACACGAGGGGTCGAAGCGCGGCAACCGCATCGCCCCGCGGGCTCCGGACAGACAGCCTGGCATGCCGATCGCCCGTTCGCTGGCGGCGGGAGAAAGCCGGTCTGGTGGGTGGCGGCTACGCCACACCAGTCCAAGACGTCGAGAAAGATCGATCCACACGCGTCTTCGCCGAACCTTTGCCATGTCATGGTCGTAATGCTCGGGAAACAGATGCTCCGTAAGACAAGAGCTAGAATCTCGTCACGTCAGGTCTTCAGATGTCGCGTCTCGCCACCTTCGCCTCCCATCCCGAGCGCTGGACCTCTCTCGTCCACCGTCCGTCTCCGGTCGTCGCCCGGCGCCCAGCTCCGCGACCTGGCCAGATCACGGCCTATGCCCTCTCGGGCATCGTCTATCTCGGGGTCCTGGTTTCCGTTTTCTGGTTCTGAGCCGAAGCCCGACCGGGGAGCCACGGCCGGACCATCCCGCGCTTGACCGCGGCTGCCCCCGGCGCGCATAGCGGTCGGCGGGACACCCCTCCCCAACGGGGGGCACCCATCTGGAAGGATGGATCACATGGCCATGATGCCTGCCGACAGGCCGCATGCGCGCCCGCGCTCGGCTCATTTCTCGTCCGGTCCCTGCGCGAAGCGCCCAGGCTGGACCCCCGAAGCCCTGAAAGATGCCGCCCTTGGCCGCTCGCACCGCGCGAAGCTCGGCAAGGGGAAGCTGAAACTCGCGATCGACCTCACGCGCGAGGTGCTGCGCGTGCCCGCCGAGTATCGGATCGGCATCGTGCCGGCCTCCGACACGGGCGCGGTCGAAATGGCGCTCTGGTCGATGCTGGGCGCGCGCCCGGTCGACATGCTGGCCTGGGAAAGTTTCGGCGAAGGCTGGGTGACGGATGTCGCGAAGCAGCTGAAGCTGCAGGATGCCCGGGTCGTCAAGGCCGATTACGGCGCTCTGCCCGACCTCTCCTCGGTCGACACGAAGACCCGCGACGTCGTCTTCACCTGGAACGGCACCACCTCCGGCGTCCGGGTGCCGGATGCCGAGTGGATCGCAGCCGATCGCGAAGGCCTCACGATCTGCGACGCGACCTCGGCCGCCTTCTCGCAACGGCTCGACTGGCCGAAGCTCGATTTGGTCACCTATTCGTGGCAGAAGGCGCTCGGCGGCGAGGCCGCGCACGGGATGCTGATCCTGTCGCCGCGTGCCGTGGAGCGGCTCGAAAGCTACGTCCCGGCCTGGCCACTGCCAAAGATCTTCCGCATGACCAAGGGCGGCAAGCTGATCGAAGGCATCTTCGAGGGCGAAACCATCAACACGCCATCCATGCTCTGCGTCGAGGATTACCTGGACGCGTTGCATTGGGCCAAGCGCGAGGGCGGGCTCGATGGCCTGGTCGCTCGCTCCGACCGGAATGCGAAGACAATTCTCGACTGGGTGGCCCGCACGCCTTGGGTCGCGAATCTCGCCCGCGATCCCGCGACCGCCTCGAATACGAGCGTATGCCTCGTCGTCACCGACCCGGAGGTGACGGCCGGCGGCAAGGACGCGGTCGCGGCCTTTGCCAAAGGCGTTGCCGCGACCCTTGAGCGGGAAGGAGTCGCCTTCGACATCGGCTCCTATCGCGACGCGCCGCCGGGGCTCCGAATCTGGTGTGGGGCGACGGTGGAGGCCTCCGACCTCGAGGCTCTCACCCTCTGGCTCGACTGGGCCTACGGCCAGGAAAAGGCGAAGCGCGTCGCCGAGGCCGCGTGAGCCGGCGATGAGCGCGTCGATCGGATCGGCTGCCTTCCAGCCGCAGAACGAGCTCGAGATCGAACTCGTCCGTGCGGCCCACGAGCCGCATCTGCGGACGGCCTTTTTGCGCGGAATGATCGACCAGCAGGTCTATCTGGCTCTCCTCCTCGCAGGGGAGGGGAAGCTCGAGGCCGGACCTGACGGGCAGGCGGTCATCCCGGAGGGAGCCCGGCTCGAGATCGGATCGGCCGATCGCGGTGGCGAGCGGGCGCTGCCCCTTTTCAGCGCCCCGGTTCGGGCGCAGGCCTTCTACCGACAGGACCACGTCATCGCGCCCGACACCGTGCGGGACATCTTCGCCCGGCATGTCGGCGCCCGGTTCGTCCTGAACCCGGGCTCCGACTACGCCCTCGACCTCGATGCGACCGACGCCGCCGCGATGCTGCGCGGCGACTACACGGCGCATTAGCCGGCGCCCGTCGCGCTCTCCGCTCGTCCCGACGCAAGTCGGGACCCAGCCCCGTCCTGGATGCCGGCTTCCGCCGGCACGAGCGGACCCGGGCGCTGCCCTCTCTTCCAGCCCGGTCACTGGCCGGCACAGCTTCCGAGGCCCCCATGTCCCCGCCCCGCGTCCTCATCTCCGACGCCCTCTCTCCCGCCGCCGTGCAGATCTTCCGGGATCGCGGCGTCGCGGTCGATTTCGAACCCGATCTCGGCCGGGACAAGGACCGGCTTGCCGCCGTGATCGGAGGCTATGATGGCCTCGCGATCCGGTCGGCCACCAAGGTCACGGCGAAGATCCTGGGCGCCGCCACGGCCCTGAAGGTCATCGGCCGGGCCGGGATCGGGGTCGACAATGTCGACATCCCGGCCGCGACGGCCCGCGGCGTGATCGTCATGAACACGCCCTTCGGCAACTCGATCACCACGGCCGAGCACGCGATCGCCATGATGTTCGCGCTCGCCCGCGAGATACCGGCGGCCGATGCGTCGACCCAGGCTGGGAAGTGGGAGAAGAACCGTTTCCTCGGGGTCGAGATCACCGGCAAGACGCTCGGCATCATCGGCTGCGGCAATATCGGGGCGATCGTCGCCGACCGGGCGATCGGCCTGAAGATGCGGGTGGTCGCCTTCGACCCCTTTCTCTCGCCGGAACGCGCCCTCGATCTCGGGGTCGAGAAGGTCGAGCTCGACGAGCTTCTCGCGCGCGCCGACATGATCACCCTGCACACGCCGCTGACCGAGAAAACCCGCAACATCTTGTCGGCCGAGAGCCTCGCCCGGACGAAGCCCGGCATCCGGATCGTGAATTGCGCCCGGGGCGGCCTCGTCGACGAGGTCGCGCTGCGGCAGGCCCTCGATTCGGGCCATGTCGCCGGGGCGGCTTTCGACGTCTTCACCACGGAGCCCGCGACCGAGAACCCGCTCTTCGGCCACCCGCACGTCGTCTGCACGCCCCATCTCGGGGCCGCGACGAGCGAGGCGCAGGAGAATGTGGCCCTGCAGGTGGCCGAGCAGATGTCTGACTACCTCTTGAAGGGAGCGATCTCGAACGCGGTGAACTTCCCGTCCATCACGGCGGAGGAGGCGCCGAAGCTGCGGCCCTACATCGCGCTCGCCGAAAAGCTCGGCTCTTTCGCCGGGCAGCTCACCGAGACCGGGCTCGAGACGGTACGGATCACCTATCAGGGTGACGTCGCGGCCATGAAGACGAAGGCGCTGACAAGCTCGGCCATCGCCGGATTGCTGCGGCCGATGCTGGCCGACATCAACGTCGTGTCGGCGCCGTCGGTCGCGAAGGAGCGCGGCATCGTCGTGGAAGAGATGATCCGGGAGGCGGACGGCGACTACGATTCGCTCGTGACCGTCGGGGTCACGACGGAGCGCGGCGACCGCTCGGTCTCCGGCACGGTCTTCGCCGACGGCAAGCCCCGCATCGTCGACATCAAGGGGCTGAAGGTCGATGCCGAATTCGCGCCCTCGATGATCTACGTGTCGAACGACGACAAGCCGGGCTTCATCGGCCGCTTCGCGACGACGCTCGGCGATGCCGGCGTGAATATCGCGACTTTCGCGCTCGGACGCGACAATCCCGGGGGATCCGCGATCGCGCTCGTCCAGGTCGACGGCACGCTTCCGGCCGACGTGCTGGCCAGCATCCAGGGCATTCCGGGGGTCCGGCAGGCGAAGCGGCTCGCCTTCTGATCAGGCCGGCCGGCGCTGCTCGGCGAGCCAGAGGCCGCCGAGCACGAACAGGAGCGCCGCCGCGTGATAGGGCGCGAAGGTTTCGCCCAGGACTACGATGGCCAGGATCGGCCCGAGGATCGGGACCAGGTTCATGAACAGCCCCGCCCGGCTGGGACCGATCAGCTCCACGCCCCGCATGTAGAGGAGTTGGCACAGGAGCGACGGCACGAGGGCGATGTAGAGGATGAGGAGCCAGCCCCCGACCGTCGGCCAGATGATGGTGCCGAATGTCATCTCGGCCGCGAGAAGCGGGAGCGACGAGAGAAAGGCCGCGACCGCCATGGCGGCAAAGAAGACGAGCGGCGACACCGCCGGCCGTCCCCGAAGCCCGACCGTGTATCCGGCATAGAGGACCGAGGCCAAGGCGATGCCGATATCGCCGACGTTGAAGGCGAGGTGGCGCAGGATCTCGAGGTCGCCGTGGCTCGCCGCGACGGTGACCCCGACGAGGGTCACGAGCAGGCCGATGGCCTGCATCATCCCGACCGGCGTCCGGTAGGCCGCAAAGCCGATCGCCATCACGATCGCCGGGGTGACGCCCTGGAGGACGCCCATATTGACGGCGGTCGTGTGATGCGCGGACCAGTAGAAGATGGCGTTGAAGATCGTGAAGCCGAGCGTCCCCATCGCCAGGATGTAGCGCCAATGGGGCAGGAGGCGGCGCCACTCGGTGCGAAGCGGCCCACGGACCACCACGGCGAGGACCAGCACGACCACGAGCCAACGCAGGCTCACGATCGCCATCGGAGACACCCGCCCGATGGCCAGGCGACTGGCTATCGTGTTGCCGGCCCAGCCGAGCGCGGCTCCGCCGAGCAGCAGGTAAGGCTGACCGCCAAGCCAGTCCGTGACCCTCCCTGTCATCTTCATGGGCGACGCCTTAGGCGGGCTGCGGCGCTGCCTCAATGCCGGGCAGCGTGCTTGACCGCATCCGTCCGATCGGGGAAGACGATGGGCAATGCGTCGACGTCCCCGTCCCCGGCCTTGCGCCGGGTTTTTTGCGTGGGGATGGACGCGGATGAGGTGAGTCGTGGCGAATGTCGTCGTAGTCGGCGCCCAATGGGGCGACGAGGGCAAGGGAAAGATCGTCGACTGGCTGTCTGAACAGGCGGATGTCGTCGTGCGATTCCAGGGCGGCCACAATGCCGGGCACACGCTCGTCATCGACGGGACCACCTACAAGCTCTCGCTCCTGCCGTCGGGCGTAGTGCGGCCGGGCAAGCTCGCCGTCATCGGCAACGGCGTCGTCGTCGACCCCTGGCATCTCGTCTCCGAGATCGAAGCGATCCGGGCGCAAGGCGTCGAGATCTCTCCCAAGACGCTTCGCATCGCCGATAACGCGACCCTGATCCTGCCGCTCCACCGCGAGCTCGACCATTTCCGCGAGACGTCGAATTCCGGTCTGAAGATCGGCACCACGAAGCGCGGCATCGGGCCGGCCTACGAGGACAAGGTCGGCCGGCGCGCCATCCGGGTCGTCGATCTCGCCGATTCGGCCGTGCTCGAGAGCAAGGTCGAGCGGCTGCTTGCCCATCACAACGCGCTCCGGCGGGGGCTCGGCATCGACGAGATCGATCCGGCCGCGCTCCTGTCCGAACTTCAGGCGATCGCCCCGCAGGTACTGCCCTACGCGGAGCGGGTCTGGGCCTTGCTCGACGCCGAGCGGCGCGCGGGGCGCCGCATCCTGTTCGAGGGAGCGCAGGGCGCGCTCCTCGACGTCGACCACGGCACCTATCCCTTCGTGACCTCCTCGAACATCGTCGCCGCCCAGGCCGCGACCGGGTCCGGCATCGGCCCGAAGGCGCTCGGCACCGTGCTCGGCATCGCCAAGGCCTACACGACCCGGGTCGGCGGCGGCCCGTTTCCGACCGAACTCACGGACGAGGTTGGGGAATTGCTCGGCTCGCGCGGGCGCGAATTCGGGGTCGTGACCGGCCGCAAGCGCCGCTGCGGCTGGTTCGACGCGGTCCTCGTCAGGCAGATGGTCAAGACCTGCGGCATCGACGGCATCGCCCTGACCAAGCTCGACGTGCTGGACGGCTTCGAGCGGCTCAAGGTCTGCACCGCCTACCGGCTCGACGGAGCCGTGATCGACCACATGCCGGCCTGCCAGGGCGCCCAGGCGCGCGTCGAGCCGATCTACGAGGAGGTCGAGGGCTGGGGCGACACGACGGCCGGCGCCAGGTCTTGGGCGCAGCTCCCGGCGGAGGCGGTCAAATATGTCCGCCGCATCGAAGAGCTGATCGGCGCACCGGTGACGTTGCTGTCGACCTCGCCGGAACGTCACGATACCATCCTGGTGCAAAATCCGTTCGAGAACTGACCGGACCGAACAGGCCGAGCGACCCGAGACATGGCGGATTACTACCCTCTCCTCGCTCGAGCCCTGGACGGCATGGCCGAGCCGGGACCGGAGGCGCGGGAGACCGTCTACGAGCGGGCCCGGACAGCTCTGCGGTCGCAACTCGGCTCCATCGTTCCCCCGCTCGGCGAGGCCGAGATCGCACGCGAACTCGCCTCGCTTGAGGAGGCGATCGCCCGGGTCGAGCCGACCTATGGCGCTGCCCGGTCCGAACACGGCACGCCATCGGAGATCGCGAGCCCTGCGAGGGCTGACCCGCCTGAACCCCGGGGCGAGAGGCCGCCCCACATACGCCGGGGCGGACGCCGAAGCCGGTCGGTCCTGACCGCGGTCGGGCTCGTCGTCGTGATCGCGCCGATCGCGGTGGCGGCCTGGCTCTGGCGGGACCAGCCGACGGCGCCCCCGCCCGTCATGCAGCCGGTCACCGCTCCGCCTCCGACGCCGACCGGCGATCCGAAACGTCCCGAGCGGATGGGCGGCGGCCCCGTGCCCGCGATCGACCCGGTCACGACGCCCGCACGCCCTCCGGCGGCACCTCCGGTGGCTCCGCCCTCGAGCGACCCCACCGCGCCGGCCGCCCCGCCCACCGCCGGAGGCCCGAGCGCGCCGCCGGCAACCGCGCCCTCCTCGCAGCCGGAGGTCGCCGTGGCGCAGCGGGCAGCCCTGTTCGAAGAGAATCAAGCTGATCCGCAGCAGCCCAAGGTCACGGCCGGGCGGACGCTGTGGCGGCTCGATGTCTTGAATGCCGGACAGGGACAGCCTCTCGAGACGGTGGTCCGCGCCGTGGTCGACCTGCCCGAGGCCAACCTGTCGCTTCAGCTCGTGATGCGCCGGAACCGGGATGCCGCCCTGCCGGCCTCGCACACGATGGAACTGAACTTCTCGACCGCGAAGTCAGGGGAGGGCGCACGCGTTGTGCGGGACGTCGAGCCCCCGCGGCTGCGGGGCGACGATGCCGGAGCCGGCATCCGCCTGTCGGCGCTGTCGGTACCCGTGAAGGAAAACGTCTTCCTCATCGGCCTGTCCGACCTTCGCCCGGACATCGACCGCAACACCGATCTGCTGCTCCGTCGCAACTGGCTCGAACTGCCGCTGCGGTTCAATTCCGGCCTTCGGGCGACGCTGATCTTCGAGAAGGGCGTCTCCGGCGAACGGGTGATCGCCGACGCGTTCAAGCAATGGGTACAGCCGTGAGGCAAACCGCCCGGTAACCCGGCTTGCGGCAGGCTCGGCGCGCCGTTCAGGCCAGTGCCGGCTCCGGCGCTTCGCGGGTCGCGAGGTTCCGGCGTACGGCGTCCTGGATCTTCTCGAAGGCCCGGACTTCGATCTGGCGCACGCGTTCGCGCGAGACGCCGAATTCCCCGGACAGGTCTTCGAGCGTGATCGGATCGTCGGCGAGCCTTCGCGCTTCGAAGATACGGCGCTCGCGCGGATTCAGAACGCCGAGCGCGTCGCGAAGCGCGGCGAGCCGGTTGCGGCCCTCCTGCTCGGTCGCCAGCACCGTCTCCTGGCTCGCCGAATCGTCGACCAGCCAATCCTGCCACTCGCCCTCGCCCTCCTCGCGGAGGGGCGCGTTCAGCGACACGTCGCCGCCGAGGCGCCGGTTCATGTCGACGACGTCCTGCTCGGTCACGCCGAGCCGCGTCGCGATCGTGGCCACCTGGTCGGGCTTCAGGTCGCCCTCATCCAGCGCCGAGATCTGGCCCTTGGCCTTCCTCAAGTTGAAGAAAAGCTTCTTCTGGTTCGCGGTGGTTCCCATCTTCACGAGCGACCACGACCGAAGGATATACTCTTGTATGGCGGCCTTGATCCACCACATGGCATAGGTCGCCAGCCGGAAGCCCTTGTCGGGATCGAAGCGCTTCACGGCCTGCATCAGGCCGACATTGCCTTCG
>NZ_CAXTAZ010000021.1:9966-74602 GCF_964242715.1 uncultured Enterovirga sp. | reverse complement strand
GCACGAATTCTCCGGCGGCCAGCGCCAGCGCATCGGCATCGCCCGCGCGCTCGCGGCCGAGCCCGACCTCATCATCTGCGACGAGGCCGTCTCGGCGCTCGACGTCTCGGTCAAGGCCCAGATCGTCAACCTGCTGCAGGACCTGCAGCGCGACCTCGGCCTCGCGCTCCTGTTCATCTCGCACGACCTCGCCATCGTCGAGCACATGACCCACCGGGTCGCCGTGATGTATCTCGGCAAGATCGTCGAGGTCGCGTCGCGCCGGCGCACCTTCGGGTCGCCGAAACATCCCTACACCTTCGCGCTCCTCTCGGCCGTGCCCGTGCCGGAGCCCGGCAAGGCCCGGACCCGGATCGTGCTCACGGGCGACGTGCCGAGCCCGATCAACCCGCCTTCGGGCTGCCGCTTCCACACCCGCTGCCCCTATGTCTTCGACCGCTGCCGGACCGAGGAGCCGCTGTTGAAGCCCGTGGTCGCGGACCAGGCCGCCGCCTGCCACCTCCACGACCTGCCGCCCGAGCAGAACCCGTTGGCGGAGCGGGCATAGCCGGATTGGCGGCGACGTCCGTGGCCTCAGATCAGGACGACGCGGTTCTGCAACTCGTCGCGGTCGTCCTGGTCCGGCGGCGCGTGGCGAGCCAGGATCGCGCCGATCCGGCCGATCGCCGCAACGAGCGCCTCCTCGATGCGGCCCGCCGTCATATCGGCCTGCAGGGCCTCGATGACGCCGCGCCACTCCTGTTCGCCAACCCGGCTCGAGATGGTGACGTCGCCCACCACCTCCGCATACCGCTCCGCCACGGCGAGGTAGAGGAGCACCCCCGTGCGGCCCCGGGTGTCGGCCATGCCCCGATGGGTGAATTCGCGCAAAGCGGCAGCACGGGCGCGGTCTCGGCGAAGCGCCGGCGGCACGGCCCGTATCCCGGCCCAGGCCGAGGCGAAGACGGCCAGGAGCGTCGCCGCGAGCTGCACGGCGAAGATGCGGGCCGCCGGCATGGTGCTGAACAGGATCAGCGGCCCGGGCGTCGCGAGAGCGACCGCGAGCCCGAGCGCGAGCGGCACGGATTTGTAGCTTCCGGCCCGGCGCGCGAGCACGACGACGATTTCGCCCGAACTGCCCCGTTCCGCCTCCCGCACCGCCGCCTCGATCCGGGTGCGCGCCTCTTCGCTCAGCACCTCACCAGCTCCCTGACGCGCCGCCGCCGCCGGACGAGCCACCCCCGCCGGAGAAGCCGCCCCCCGACGATCCTCCGGACCAGCCGCTGCCGCCACCCCAACCGGTGCCCGACGATGGCCCGGGCAACCAGACCCAGCCCTGGCCCCTGCGCTTCCGGACGGAATGGCCCATTCCGCGTGCTTCCCGGACCACCGTCCACAGGACGTTGATGATCAGGATGGCCAGGATGATCAGGGAGACGAGGTCGATCGAGCTCGTCTCGTCCGTCCTGATCTTCGGCTTGCGCTGCCATTCCTCGGCATCCCCGGCGAGGATCGACAGGATCGCGTCGACGCCGGCCTGGATACCGCCGGCGAAATCACCGCTCTTGAATTTCGGCGCGATCGCGGTCCGGATGACGATGCCGGACAGCGCGTCCGTGAGCGCGCCTTCGAGGCCGTAGCCGACCTCGATCCGCACCTTGCGGTCGGTCGGCGCGACGAGGAGCAGGGCGCCGTTACTCTTCTCCTTCGTGCCGAGCTGCCAGTGCCGGTAGAGCCGGTTCGCGTAATCCTCGACCGGGATGCCTTCGAGCGACCTGACGGTCGCGACCACGACCTGGTCCGAGCTCTTGTCCTCGTGCGCCTTCAGCTTGGCTTCGATGGCCGCCCGGTCCTCCGGCTTCAGGATGTTCGCCTGGTCGACTACCCGGCCGCTCAGGGCCGGGAAGGTCTGGGCGAGGGCAGGGCCGGCGAGGAGGAGGAGGGCAAGGAGGGCCAGGATGGTCCGGGCGTGGCGCGTGCTTCGAGGTTCGCCCATTCGGACACTCGCTTCTCCCCTCGCGGGAGAAGTCGAGTCGCTCGTCAGGGCAACCGGATGAGGGGTCACGGCGCGAATACCCCGCATCTCGCAGCGCTTTGCGCTGCGACCCTCTCCCGCAAGGGGAGAAGGGAAGCGACCATTGCGAATGTCCGCCTCAGAACTTCACGGAGGGCGGGCGGTCGGATCCGGCCGTGGCGGTGAACACCTCCATGGGCTTCGCGTCGGAATAGAAGATCGCGGCGATCCAGCGGCCCGGGATGGTGCGGATTTCGGTGTTGAATTGCTGCACGGCGCCGATGTAGTCGCGCCGTGCCACGGCGATCCGGTTCTCGGTGCCTTCGAGCTGCGACTGCAAGGCCAGGAAATTCTGGTTCGACTTGAGGTCGGGATAGGCCTCGACGGTCGCGAGCAGACGGCCGAGCGCGCCCGAAAGCTGGGCCTGCGAGTCCTGGAATTCCTTGAACTTCGCCGGGTCGGTAATGGTCGAGGCGTCCACTTTCACCTGCGTCGCGCGAGCCCGGGCCTCGGTCACCTGGACCAGCACGTCCTTCTCCTGCTGGGCGTAGCCCCGGACGGTCTCGACGAGGTTCGGGATCAGGTCGGCGCGGCGCTGATACTGGTTCTGGACCTCGCCCCAGGCGGCCTTGGCGCGCTCCTGCAGCGTCGGGACATTGTTGATGCCGCATCCCGCGACGGCGAGCGCGACGAGGATCGCGCCTGCCAGCCCCCGAAGGCTCGGGGCGCGAAGGCGCGACGTCGTGGTGAGGGTCGCTCGCATGGCTACGGTCCTTCTGCGGCGGTGCCGCGCTGGCGCGGATCGGAGGCGCCCGCGAGCCCCTCCGGCGTGACTGCGATGGAGTTGGCCGAGCCCGAACTCGCGCCGACGACGACCTTGTGGCCGCGCTGACGCAAGAGCGTCAACGTGTCGGGCGACAGCCCGGTCTCGACGAGGAGGGCATCGGGCCGCCACTGATGATGGATGCGGGGCGCCGCGACAGCCTCGGCGATGTTCAGCCCGAAATCGACCACGCCCACGATCACCTGGAGCACCGTCGTGATGATGCGGCTGCCGCCGGGACTGCCGGTCACGAGGACGAGGCGGCCGTCGCGGAACACGAAGGTCGGCGTCATCGACGAGAGCGGACGCGCTCCGGGCGCGACGGCATTGGCATCCCCGCCGACGAGGCCATAGGCGTTCAGCGCGCCGGCCTTGGCCGCGAAATCGTCCATCTCGTTGTTGAGGAGCACGCCCGTTCCGGCGGCGACGAGCCCGAGGCCGTAGGAGAAGTTCAGCGTGTAGGTGTTCGCGACAGCGTTGCCGTCGCGGTCGACCACCGAGAAGTGGGTGGTCTGGTCGGATTCGTAGGGGAGGGGATCGCCGGCCAGCACCGTGTCGGCCGGCCGCGCGCGCTCCGGATCGATCGCCGCACGGAGCGAGGCCGCATAGCGTTTCGAGACGAGACCCGCGACCGGCACCCGGACTCGGTCCGGATCGCCGAGCCAGGCGGCCCGGTCGGCATAGGCGGGCTTCATCGCCTCCGCCATCAGATGGAGGGCGGCGGCGCTTCCGGCCCCCGCCGCCTTCAGGTCGAACCCCTCCAGGATGTTCAGGATCTCGATCAGGTGGACGCCGCCGGAACTCGGCGGCGGCATCGAGACGATGTCGTGGCCCCGGTAGCGGCCGCGCACCGGCTCGCGGATCACCGGCCGGTACCCGGCGAGATCGGCGGCCGTCATGACGCCGCCAGCCGCCCGCACGGCGGCCGCGATCCGTTCCGCCACGGCGCCTTCGTAGAAGCCGCGCGGCCCTGTCTCGGCGACCGCCGCGAGCGTCGCGGCGAGATCTCCCTGGACCAGGCGGGCGTCGCGCGCGATCGGCTTGCCGCCCGCGAAGAACACCGCCCGGCTCGCCTCGTGGCGGGCGAGACGCCCGGACCCGGCGAGCGAGAGAGCGAGGTCGTCCTCGACCGGGATGCCGTCCCGGGCCAACGCCTCGGCCGGCCGGACGAGCTCGGCCCAGGTGAACCGGCCCGACCCGTAGCGCTGATGGGCGAGGGCGAGGCCCGCGACCGTTCCGGGGATTCCGACGGAGAGCCCGCTATCCCGCGATTTCGCCGGATCGGGCTCTCCGTTCGGGCCGAGGAACATGTCGCGCGTGGCGGCGGCCGGCGCCGTTTCGCGGTAATCGATCGCGACGGTCTCGCCGCGCCCGTCCGGGCCGCGGCCGGCGAGGTGGACCAGCATGAAGCCGCCTCCGCCGAGATTGCCCGCGCGGGGCAACGTCACGGCGAGCGCGAAGGCGGTCGCGACCGCCGAATCGACCGCGTTGCCGCCGCGCCGCAGGATCTCGACCCCGATCCGGGTCGCGCGCGCTTCCTGGCTGGACACCATGCCGCGCGGCGCGAGCGCGGGCAGCAGCCGGGCCTCGTCCGAGGGGATCGCGACTGGGCCGGCGGACGGAAAACCGGGCGGCAGGCCCTGCGCCTGGAGCGGCCCCAACGCAACAGACAGGGCCAGAATCACGACGGGCCCGAGAAGCGATTTCGTCTTCAGCATCGGTGCGCGTTCCGACTCCCGTCCCAGCGGCGATGTCCTTATGGGGTGTCAGTGAGCCGGGGTGAAGGGCGCGGCGCCCGTCGTGATAGCCCTCCGGGCGAGGCCGATCGAGAACCGCGATGTCCTTCCTCCCCGACGCCTCCGTGTTCCTGGCCTACACGGTCGCCTGCCTGGTCCTGTTCATCACGCCGGGACCGGACATGAGCCTCGCCCTGTCACGCACGCTCGCCGGCGGCCGCCGCGAGGGCATGGCCGCGATGCTGGGCGCGATGGCCGGGTGCCTCCTCCACACGCTGCTCGCCGCGCTCGGCCTCTCGGCGCTGATCGCGGCCTCGGCGACCGCCTTCACTGCGCTGAAGATCGTGGGCGCGCTCTACCTTCTGTGGCTCGCCTACGACGCCCTACGCCATGGGTCCGCGTTGCGGCTGAAAACAGGCGGTGCCGCATCTAACCCGTTCTGGCGCACCTTCCTGGTCGGGATCGGCATCAACCTGACCAATCCCAAGGTGGTGCTCTTCTTCGTGACCTTCCTGCCGCAATTCGTGGAGCCGACGGACCCGAACGCGCCCGGGAAACTCCTCGTCCTCGGCGTCTACTTCGTCCTCGTGACGGCCCCGTTCGGGATCCTGATGGTGCTCGGGGCAGACCGGATGCTGGCCGTCCTGACCGGGCGGCCGCGCATCATGCGGATGATCGACATCCTGTTCGCCTCGGTCTTCGCCCTCTTCGCGCTCCGGATCGCGGTGACCCAGTCGCGCTGAGCGTCGCGGTTCCTTGACAGCGGCCGGACCTCGTCCCTATAGCCGCGCCTTCCGAGACGACCGGGACGGCGGAGTAGCTCAGCTGGTTAGAGCACGGGAATCATAATCCTGGGGTCGGGGGTTCGAGTCCCTCCTCCGCTACCATCGGTCTGTAAGTTTCTTCGGCTGCTTATCGCGGCTCTCCAGGCGGGATCGGCCAGGCCAGCCGTGCAACACGCCGCAACACGATTTGCCGTCACCGCGCGCCTTGTTTGATCCGCTCCCGGAGGCGTTGGCGATCAGAATGGCGGCGTGGGCTCGACCTGGAGCGAGCCACCGATCCGTCGGTACATCCCGTGTCTGCGGACGTGCAGATGGGGCCGGATCGTCTTCGCCCAGCCGCAGCTGATCGAGGCTTGCCGCCACGCCTCGGAGCGCGGGATCTCTGGATTCTCGATGTCGTAGAGCGCGAGATATTCCGGTATGTCGGGCGTATCGGCCCAGTCGAGGCGGAAGCGCGCGCAGCCGAGCACGCCCGGTATCTTCAGGAGTTCCGGGATGTAGCCGGTCTCATAGAGCTGGTTGAAGGAATCCTCATGCTCCTCGGCGATGGCGAGTTGGACGAGATAGACGAACGGAGCCATGGCGATTGTCATTCCAGGGAGATCTTGGCCGTGCGGGTCACCTCGGCCCAGAGCGCGATCTCGTCCCGGATGAGGCCGCCGAATGCCTCGGGGGTCGTCGCCGTCGGATCGAAGCCCAGCTTGTGCAGCTGCGCGATCACCTCGGGCTTGCGGAGGATCTCGGCCGTCTCACGCTGGAGCCGATCGACCGTGGAGCGCGGCGTCTTGGCAGGGGCGAGAAGGCCGTACCAGAAATCGACCCGGTAGCCGGGCACACCCTGTTCGGCGATCGTCGGGATATCCCGGATGAAGCTCGGCCGCTCCGCCGAGCTGAGGCCGAGGGCGCGGACCTGCCCGCTTTCCACCATCGGCATCGCGGTCGCCGGCGAGGCGAAGTAGAGCGGGACGACATTGGCCAGGACGTCGACCATCGCGGGGTTTCCACCCCGGTAGGGGACGTGGACGAGGTCGATCCCGGCCTTGATCTTCAGGAGTTCGACCGCGAGATGCGGCGTCGTCCCGGTGCCGGAGGATGCGTAGTTGATGGTGCCGGGCTTCGCCTTCGCGAGCGCGATGAGATCGCCGACGGTCTTGGCCGCGAAGGCCGGGTTCGCGGTCAGGACGAGCGGGCCGGAGCAGACGAGCGTGACCGGCGCGAAATCCGCGACGGCATCGAAAGGCAGGGATTTCTGGAGGTTCGGGGCGATCGCATGCGCGGTCGTGGTGAGAAGAAGCGTGTGCCCGTCCGGCTCGGCACGGGCGAGCGACGCGGTCGCCATGTTGCCGCCCGCGCCCGTCTGGTTCTCGACCAGGATGTTCTGGCCGAGCCGCGGCCCGAGTTCGCGGGCGAGAAGACGGGCCACCACGTCCGTGCCGCTGCCGGCGGAGAACGGCACGAGGATGCGGATCACCTTGCTCGGGAAGCCTTGCGCCCGGGCGGAGGCGCGTGATCCGGAAAATGTGGCGGCGACCGCGCCGCAGAGAAGGGTGCGTCGTCTCATGGCTGCGGGACCTCCGCCGGGTGGAACATGAAATAGGTCCGGTTGCGCTGGAAGCGTCGCATCCGGAGCATCCAGGGCGTGTAATTGGCGCTCGTCCAGGCTTCCGTCGCGTAAATGTCGGTCGTCTCGACATGATAGAGCGCGACATAGGCGGGCTGGCCTGTGAGAGCGCGAAACCGCCTCGCCCGGATCATGCCGGGCACGGCGCTGAGCAGCGGGATGTGCTCGGTCGTGTACCAGTCGTTGAACTCCTCCTCGACCGCGGGATCGACATCCATGGACACGAGGACGAGGCCGCCCGCGCCCTCCGGCGACGGCGCGGCGCCCGGCGCGACCTGCTCGAGCCACCAGTCGTGCAGCGCTCCGGGTATGGGCGGCGCGGCGTCGGGGCTGCCGACATGCTCGATGAGGGTCAACCAGCGGCGCGGCTCCGGGATCATGCGCCGGCTCTCGCGATCGACCGCGCCGCCGACCCAGGCCTGCCGCGTGCCGGCGGGGCGGTCCGGAGCGGCGGGCGGCCGATCCGTGATCGTAAGATCGAGCTTCAGCCTGCCGTCCACGGATGCCTCGTCATGTTGTCGATCGTCGCGCCTCAGTCGGGCGGGAGCAGGCCGACCGAACGGAAATGGTCGAAATGGCGAAGGATGTCGGCATCCGTCCGGACCGTCCGGGCGAAGCCGAGCATCCGGGCCTTGGTCGTGTCCGACATGATGTCCCAGCCGGGCGTGAAGACGAAGTCGCCGTAGGACCAGAGCGCCATCCGCTCGTAGGGCGGGGCCGCGAGACCCCGCTTCGCGAAGATCCTTTTCCAGACCTCGGCCTGGCCGGCCATCACGTTCGCGAGCCGGACCGTGCGGACGGGCCCGACCTCCATCCCGAAATAGCGCGCGAGCGTCGGCCAGATGTTTGCCCAGCGAAAAACATCGCCGTTCGTGACGTTGAAGGCCTCGTTCGCGCAGGCGGGCTCCTCGGCCATCCAGCGGAGCGCCGCGACGAGCTGCTCGGTCGAGGTGCATTGGTAGAGGGCCCGGTAGTTCTCCGGCGTTCCGGGGAAGGAGAGCGGGAGCCCCAGCTCACGGGAGACGAGCGCATAGACCGCGAGCACGAGCACCAGGTTTCGCGGCATGTCCGGGACGGTGTGGCAGATCCCGTGCGGGCGCGAGGTCGACCATGACCAGGCTTTTCCCTGCTGCCGCTCGGCGATGAAATCCTGCTGCCGGTAGTAGAAGTTGTCCGCGAGACTACGCGGATCGTCCTCGCGGGCCGGCGTCGAGAAGGGGCCGAGCTGCGAGCCGTACCATTTCGTGCCGTGGACGAGGTGGACGTGCCGGAGCCCGGTCGCGGCCGGCTCGACGGCATCCATCACATGGCGGAGCATGGCGAGATTCGTCTCGATCGGTTCCGGCTGCCCGGCTTCGTGATCGAATCGGGCCGTGAAGAAGACGTGCGTGATCTCCGAGAGGCCTGCCAGGCGCTCGCGGCATTCCGCCTCGCGCGTGAGATCCACGCCGATGAAGCGAGTTCCGGGGACGTCGACCGGCTTTCGGGCCAGCGCGATCACGTCCCAATCCGCGCTGGCGGCAAGGCTCTCCGTGAGCCCGCGGCCGACGGCGCCGGTCGCGCCCGCGATCAGGGCGGTCTTGCGGCTCATGCGGAGCGCCCCTGGTTGCCGCTCGGGCGGGGCGAGACACGGTAGAGCAGCTTGAACATGCTCGGGACGAAATCGGGATCCGGCTGGGGAACGCCACCCACGCGCGATGAGAGGTCGGCCAGCGAAAACTCTGCCTCCGCACTCTCGACCAGCAGCGCCGCTGCCAGCGAGCGGTCTCCCTGTCGGACGTGGCGGCGCGTCGAGCCGGAGGCGGCCTCATCGTCACGCTCGATCAGCTGGGCGGCGACGATGCCCCGAAACCCGACCAGCGCCGGGATGGCGGACGTGACGAGGCGGTCACGGGCCGCCCTCCAGTCGGCGCCGCGAAGGAGCGGAAGGAGCGCCAGCGAGGCGCCCTCGCTTTCGCCGAAGGACGCGACCAGCCGTGCCACGGTCCGGATCGGCTGCCTGAAATTCAGGATGAAATGGTGGCTCTTGGGATCTGGGGTGCCGATCAGTCTGAGATAGCTATCGGAAGAGAACACCTCGGGCCCGACCGCCTCGTAGAGTGCCAGGTATTTCGGCTCGCCGGAAAGGGCGACAAAGCGGCGTCCGCGAAGGAAGCCGGGCACGCCGAGCACGCGGTCGCGCATATGCTCGTGGTTGTACCATTCGTTGAATGCCGGCTCCTCCGCCGGATCGATGTCGGTCCAGGCCATCAGCACGGCCTGCCCTTGTGCCGGCGGAGGGTCCGTCGGAATCGGGGAGGGCCCGGTCATTGGGCCCAGAGAGTCTCGACGACCCGCTTTTCGGCCGCGACCATCTCGCGGACGCGCAAAGCGTCGTGGACATACGGCACCATCCCGACCGAGGTAAGAGCAGCCACGAATTTAGGGTCTTTCGAGACCGCATCGAGCGCCTCGTCCCAGGCCTTGACGACCTCGGGAGAAAGGCCGCTCGGGCCCGAGATGCTGAACCAGAACAGGATCTCGACGGACGGCATGCCGAGCTCCGCCATGGTCGGGACGTCCGGGAGCGCGGGGAAGCGGGTGGGGGAGGCGACGGCGAGCGCCTTCAGCTTCTTCGCGTTGAGAAGAGGCCCGACGGCGCTCCAGGAGCCGGCGCCCATCATGACATGGCCGCCGGCCGTCATCGTCACCGCCTCCGAGCCACCCTTCGATGCGACGGCCCGCGTCCGGGCGACGTCGATCCCGGTCGCCTTGAAGAGCTGCCGGAAGGTATAATCCTGCGCGCCCGCCCCCCCGAGGGACGTCCAGGTGAAGGACGAGGGCTCGCGCTTCAGCCGCTCGACCGCGTCGGCCATCGTCTGGAAGGGCGTGTCGGATGGCGCGATGAAGATCATCGGGGTCTGCGCGCTCATGCCCAGGAAGGTCCTGTCCATGACCTTGAACGGCAATCGCTTCACGACGATCTCGAGCATCGAGCTCGAGGCCGGCGAATCGGCAAGAACCGTGTAGCCGTCCGGCGCCGAGCGCATCACCTCCTCGACGGCCGGCACCGTGTTGCCGCCCGGCTTGCTGACCACCCGGACAGGGACGCGCCAGCGCTCTTCGAGAGCCTGGCCGAGAGCCCGCGCCGTGAGACCGGTCGAGCCGCCGGGCGCGAAGGGCACGATGAGGTCGATGGCTTTCGTCGGATAGCTCTGAGCGAAGACCGCCGGGGACGCGCAGAGCGCCGCGGCGACGAGGAGGGCAGCCAGCCGTCGGCGCAAGACCGTCCCCATGCATTCCTCCGGATGTCATCGTGGATGCCGGCCCAAGCGGGCCGGCTCGCTTACCGCAGCTCGGCGCAAGCGGTATGCCACCGCCCGACGAGCGAAGGAGAGGGCGGGCAGCGCCGGCCCGCGTCTCGAATGTCCGCGAGCCGGACACGGGTGTTGCCGCGGCTGACAAGTTCGGTCAGCCTTGCCCCTCGGGCATTACGGGCCTGAACCTTGCGGCGACCCTCGCCAGAAGAAGGCTCCCGGGGAGGTGCAGCATGCCCGTCATCGATTTCCGCGTCCGACCTCCGTTCCGCGATTTCCTCGGGATGGTCATGTACGGCCAGCCCGAGCGGCGGGACCGCTTCACCCGCCAGCTCGGCTTCGAGCCGTCGCGTGCCGCGACGGAGCAGTCCGTCGATTTGATGCTTGCCGAGATGGACAGGGCCGGGATCGACATCGGCGTGGTGATCGGCCGTAACTCGGGCCTGCTCGGCTCCGTCGCCAACGAAACCGTGCTGGACTTCGTCGGCGCGCATCCCGGTCGCTTCCTGGCTGTCGCGTCGATCGATGCGACCAACCGCAAGGCCGCGAGCGCCGCGATCGACCGAGCGATGGCGGACGGATTCCGGGCAATCAACATCGAGCCCGGCGCCTGTGCGATTCCGATGCAGCCCGATGATCGCCGGCTCTACCCGATCTACGCCCGCTGCGAGGACGAGCGCATTCCGGTCATCATGATGACGGGCGGCAATGCCGGGCCGGACCTGAGCTATTCCATGCCGGTGGCGCTCGACCGCGTCCTCGCCGACTTTCCGTCCCTGAAGGTGGCCTCGTCGCATGGCGGCTGGCCCTGGGTGACCGAGATCCTGCACGTCGCCTTCCGGCGCCCGAACCTCTATCTCTCGCCCGACATGTATCTCGTGAACATGCCCGGCATGGCCGATTACGTGGCGGCCGCGAACGGCTTCCTGGCCGACCGGTTCCTTTACGCGAGTTCCTTCCCGTTCTGCCCGATCGACTCCTACGCGGCCTGGTTCCGCACCCTGCCGATCCGGCCGGAGAACATGGAGCGCATCATGTACGGCAATGCCGCCGCCTTCCTCGGTCTGACCGACGAGGCCAGCGCCTGAGGCTCAGGTCCCGGGCGGCGCGGTCTCGACGAAGGAGGGCCGCGTTGCCAACCGGGCGACGCGCTCGGCGAGACCCGGATGAGTCGAACGCCAATCATGCGGGTAGCGGAAATCCATGTAGCTAATCGCGACCCCGAGCGTGATGTCCGCCAGGGTCGGGCCGCCGCCAACGAGCCAGTCTCCCGATCCGTGCCTGGCCTCGATATCGTCCAGCGCCCGCGCGATCCGGCGCTCCTCGCGGGCCATCCGGTCGGCCATCTGCAAGTCGGGAGGCCGACGGGTCTCCAGAAGGCGTGCGACGGTCGCGTCGATCATGCCCTGCGCGAGCGCATGCCAGCGCAAGACGGAAATCCGCTCGTCCCCTTGGGCCGGAATCAGGCGGAGAGCCGCGCCCAACGTGTCGAGATATTCGACGATGAGGAGCGACTCGAAGAGCGGTTCGCCCCCATCCGGCACCAGGATCGGCACCTTCCCGAGGGGATTGCGGGAGAGGACATCGTCGCCGTCCTGCCAGGGATCGGCGACCACCATCTCGCAGGGGATCGCCGCCTCCTTGAGGCAGACCCGGACCTTTCGGACGAAGGGCGACGTGAGAGAGCCGTAGAGTTTCATCACACCCTCCGAAGCCTCAGCGCGACCAGAGTTCCTGCGTCTCGGCCCGTTCCTTGGTGACCCGCGCCTTCATGTCGGCAGCGTTCGCGTAGAGGGGCTTCAGCCCAACCTTCAGCAGGCCCTCGACGACCGCAGGGTCGGACGTCACCTCGCGCACCGCCTTGTCCCAGATCTCGACGATCTCCGGCTTCAGGCCGGGAGGGCCGGAGAAGCCGATCCAGTACAGGGTTTCGATCTGGGGATAGCCGAGTTCTGCGGCCGTCGGCGTCTCGGGCAGGTTGGGCCAGCGTTCCGGGGAGGCGACGGCCAGCACCTTCAGCTTCTTCGCCTGCAGCGGCGCCGCGATCGAGCTATACGACCCGACCCCCATCGTGACGTGGCCGCCCGCCGCGAGCGTGATCGCCTCGGAGCCGCCTTTCAGCTGGATCGGGCGGGTCTTCGACACGTCGACCCCGACCGCCTTGAAGAACTGCCGGTTCGCCATGTCTTGCGCGCCGGCGCCGCCGAGCGAGGTCCAGGTGAAGCTGCCGGGGCTCTTCTTCGCAAGCTCCATCGCGTCCTTGAGCGTGACCAGCGGTGAATCGATCGGGGCCACGAACATCATCGGCGTATAGGCCGCCACGTTGACGAAGGTCCGGTCCGTCACCTTGAACGGGAGCGTCTTCACCGCGGTGTCGAGCATCGAGCTCTGGGGCGGGCCGTCGGCCAGGACAGTGTAGCCGTCGGGCTTGGCGTTCATGACCTCGTTCACGGCCGGCACGGTGTTGCCGCCCGGCTTGTTGATGATGCGGACCGGGACGCCCCATTTCGCCTCGAGAGCCTGGGCGATGACCCGGCCGCCGAGATCGGTCGAGCCGCCGGCCGCGAAGGGCACGATGACCTCGATCGCGCGGGTCGGGAATTTCTCCTGGGCCTGTGCGGCCAGTCCGGACAGGACGGCGATGCCGCCTGCGATCAGGTGTCCGATGGTCCTCATGGTCGTCTCCCTTGGGAGCCTCTCGGGCTCACGTCTCGTTGGTGCTTTGTTCGATCACTCGTTCGATGAGGCTCGACCGGCGCCGCACGATCAATGTGCCGACGACCACGAGCACGGCCATGATGCACAGGATGAGCGTGATGGGCCGGGACAGGATCAGGAGCGGGTCACCTCCGGAGAGGGCCAGCGATTGCCGTAAGGACTGCTCCATGAGCGGCCCGAGCAGGAAGCCCAGAACGAGCGGCGCGATCGGCATGGACAGCCGCCGCATCGCATAGCCGACGACCCCGAAGATCAGCGCCACCCAGACGTCGAATATCGTGTTGCGGGGCGCATAGGCGCCGACCGCGCATACGGCCAGCACGATGGGACCGAGCACGCTATACGGGATGAGGCTGATCCGCGCCCAGAGCCCGACCAGCGGCAGGTTCAGGACCAGCAGCATCGCGTTCGCGACGAACATGCTGCCGATCACCGTCCAGACGAAGGCGGCGTTCTGGGCGAACAGCATGGGGCCGGGCGTCAGGCCGTTGATGAGAAGGGTGCCCAGCATGATGGCGAGCGCGGGGCTCGTCGGGATGCCGAGGGAAAGAAGCGGGATGAAGCCAGCCATCGCGGTCGCGTTATTGGCCGCCTCCGGCGCGGCGACGCCCTCGATCATGCCGGTGCCGAAGAGTTCGGGAGTTTTGGATATCCGCTTCTCCACGTCGTAGGACAGGTAGGCCGTGAGCGCCGGAAGCATGCCGGGCAGAAGGCCCATCACGAACCCGATCACCGTGCCGCGCAGGCTCGCCAGGAGCCCGCGGGTCAGTTCCGCACCGCGCGGAATCATCGACAGCCAGGACCCGAGGCGCCCGGAATAGATCTGCGAGACATTGGCCCCGAGGCTGGTCAGGACTTCGCCGATCCCAAACAGCCCGATCAGGACCGGGATGATGTCGAGACCCTTCGTCATTTCGAGAGACCCGAAGGTCATGCGCTGCGTGCCGGTGAGGGGATCGGTCCCTATGCTGGCGAGCGCCATGCCGAGCGCCCCGATCGCGAGGCCGCTGATGAGCGAGGGGCCCGCGAAGCTGATCAGCGCCGTCAGGCTGAAAAGGACGAGGCCGAAATATTCGGGAGGACCGAAGCGGAGCGCGAGGTCGGCGACCGTCGGGCCGATCACCGCGATCGCGAGCGTGCCCAGGATGCCGGCCGCGAAGGAGCCGATCGCCGCGATGGCCAGCGCCTGGCCGGCGCGGCCCTGCTTCGTCATCTGGAAGCCGTCGACGGCCGTCACGACCGATGAGACCTCGCCCGGGATGTTCATCAGGATCGCGGTGGTCGAGCCGCCATACATGGCGCCGTAATAGATGCCGGCCATGATGATGATGGCGCCTTCGGGCGACATGTAGGTCGTGATCGGCAGCAAGATCGCCATGGCGGAGGCGGGCCCGAGCCCGGGCAGCACGCCGACGAGCGTCCCGAGAAGGCAGCCGATCAGCGCGAAGCCGATATTCAGCGGCGCAAGGGCGTTCGCCAGTCCGCCCAGGAGGCCGGTATCCATCAAGCGGGCTCGAGAGCCTGGCCGGACTCGCTCCTGGCCAGGATGGAAATCGGCCGGTAGGTCGCGTCGGCGGCGCGCATGCCGGCCGGGAGGGTAGCCGAGGGTCGTCCTTCATTGACGATCCCGAATCCGAGCAGGGCCGTGTGCCGATCCAGCCCGACCGAGCGGAGCCAGGTCAGGTTCAGGCCTCCCGCCTCGACGCTCGCCTTCGCGGCATCCGCCTCCTCTGACGAGAGACCTTCGCACGACACGATCCGCAGCAACTGGCCGTCCGACAGTTTCGGAGCCGCGACGTCGCTCTCGACGCCTTCGAAGAGGTCCCGGCTCCAATCCCCGATATACGGAGCCCATTCGAAGAAGCCCCAGTCAGTGGTGTATTCGGGCGTGGTGAAGGCTTGTTCCGAGGCGAGCGTCCAGAAAGCGACGTATTCTCGTCCTTCGCCCGCTACTCTGTGGAAGCGCTGGCCGGTCAGGAAATGCGGCTTGCTCAGCATCTGCTTGAGCTTCGGCCCGCTATACCAGCTGTTCCAGGCGTCCTCGCGGGACGGCTCCTTGAACGTGCAGCGAACGATATAGGCGAGTGTCATTGCCCGGCTCCTCCATATGCAGGCCGGTTGACGCGCGGCACCTGCCGCAACCCGACGCCTCTTCGCTGGCCGTCAGACTGCAATCGGCTTGCCATCAAAATCGTAGGGTGAGGTGGCCTTGCAGCCTCGTCTGAGTGTCGGCAGAGACAACACCAGGTCCGCCAGCTGTCCGCCGGGCGGACAATAACGGCTTGCCGGATCGTCTCGTCCGAGCGCAGGCTCCTGGCATATCCATTGCGCCGAAGGCTGCTCTACGAAGACGAAGGCAAACAGGAATGGGAGGAGAGACGCGGCAATCCGGGCCGGACGTGATCGTCGTCGGCGGAGGCGGGGCCGGTCTCGCTGCGGCGATCGCGGCCGCGGAAGCGGGCGCCAAGGTCCTGCTTTGCGAGAAGAACCCCGAACTCGGCGGCAGCACGGCATGGTCCGTGGGCTCGGTCTCGGCCACCGGCACGCCTCACCAGCTCGCGCGCGGCATCCGGGACACGCCGGACGAGCATTACGACGATCTCGAGATCCTGGCCGGCCGTTACGCCAATCGCGACAACCGCGAATTGCGCCGTCTCCTCGTGGACCGGACACAGGAGATGATGGCGTGGCTCGATTCGCTCGGGATCGTCTTCGTCGGCCCGAATGTCGAGCCGCCTCACCGGCATCCTCGGATGCACAACGTCGTCCCGAATTCCCGCGCCTTCCCACTGGCGCTGGGCGCGCGCTGCCGGCAGCTCGGCGTCGAGATCCGGCTCGCCACCCGGGTTCTGTCTCTTCTGACCGACGACGACCGGATCGCCGGGGTCGAGATCGCCGGTCCCGGCGGTCGCCGCGAGCCGATCCGGGCGCGGCGGGGCGTCATCCTCGCGGCCGGCGATTACAGCGCGAGTCCGGAGCTGAAGCGTCGTTTCGCCGGGCCGGAGACAGCCGATCTCGAACCGGTCAACGCCACGGCGACGGGCGACGGCTTCGGCCTTGGCACGGATGCGGGCGGCACCGTGATCAACGGTGACATCGTGCGCGGACCGATCATGCGCTTCGTGCCGCCCACGAGCCCGAGCCTGATCGGCCGGCTCCCACCCAGCCGGGCGCTAGGGCGCTTGATGAAATGGTCGTTCGAACATCTGCCGGCCGCGATCCTCCGGCCCTTTGCGATGCGGTTCCTGACCACGGCGCTCGGTCCCTCGGCCGAACTCTTCCGCCAGGGAGCGGTTCTCGTGGACCGCGGCGGGCGGCGTTTCGCCGACGAGGTGGCGGGAGCGGCCGGAAGCGTTCCGCAACGACCGGGCGGAGAGGCCTTCATCCTGTTCGACGCCACCGTCGCCGATCAGTTCACGGCCTGGCCGTATTTCATCTCGACCGCGCCCGGCGTCGCCTACGCCTATCTCGACGATTACCGGCGAACCCGCGGCGACATCTACCATTCCGCCCCGACGTTGGACGCATTGGCAACGGCGCTCGGGGTACCGGGCCAGGCCCTCGCTGACTCGGTCGCTGCCTACAATGCAGGTGGCCGCCGGAACCCCGACGGGGCGATCCGCCCCGTGATTGCCCGGCCTCCCTTCGTCGCTCTCGGGCCGGTCAAGAGCTACGTCGTCTTCACGGATGGCGGGCTGAAGGTGAACACGAAGCTGCAGGTCCTGGACGGTTCCGACCTGCCGATCCCAGGCCTTTGGGCAGCCGGATCGAACGGGCAAGGCGGCGTGCTCCTGGAAGGGCACGGCCATCATCTCGGCTGGGCCTTCATCTCGGGCCGGATCGCGGGACGGGAGGCGGCCCGAGCCGAAGCCGCCGCGGACAATGGGCAGGCGCAGGCGGCCTGAGGAGGGAGGAAGCGGATGTTCGAGCGGATCTGGGGCGTGTTGTTGGCCGCAGGCGGCCTTCTCTTCGTCTGGGACGGGCGGCGGCTCGGTCGCGAGGCGCGCGCGGATGGGATGTTCGACGACCTCGGGCCGGACCGCTACATCATGTTGCTCGGTGGACTTCTCGCCGTGGCTGGCGTGGCCATTGCCCTGCAGGCGAAGCCAGACAAGGAGGTGCAGCGGCAACGCCCGGCCCTCTGGCCTCCCTCACTTCCCGTCCTCTTCACGCTCGCCATCGCGGGCTATGCGCTTCTCATGCCCTGGCTGGGCTACACGGCCGCGACCTTCCTGTTCTTCGCGGTCGCCTTCGGGATGGCGAGTCGCCGGCCATGGCAGTCCACCGCTGCGATGAGCGTGGTTTCGACCGCACTCAGCTATGTGCTCTTCGTCAGAGTCGCGAACATGCCGCTTCCAGGCGGCATCCTGGGGTTTTGAGATGAGACTGCGACAGGGACGACTCGACGGGAAAGTCGCGCTGATCACGGGGGCGGCGGGCGGGCAAGGTGCCACGGAGGCGATGCTGTTCGCGGAGGAGGGGGCCGCCATCGTCCTGACCGACGTGGACGCGGAGGCGGGCCAGCAGGTTGCCGACCAGATCCGGGAGCGAGGCGGGCGCGCGACCTTCCTACGTCACGACGTGTCCGAAATCCCCGGCTGGCATGAGGCCGTTGCGGCCGCACGCGATCTCGGCGGGCTCCACGTCCTGGTCAACAATGCCGGCATCATCAGCCGGCATGGCCTGACCGACATCCCGCTCGCGTCCTGGCAGCGCACGCTCGATGTCAACCTGACGGGCCCGATGCTCGGCATGCAGATCTGCGCGCCCCTGATGCGCGACAGCGGCGGCGGATCGATCGTGAACGTGTCGTCCATCGCCGGCCTGACGGCCCATTACGATGCGGCCTACGGGGCCAGCAAATGGGCCCTCCGCGGCCTCAGCAAGATCGCCGCGATGGAGTTCGTGGATTGGAAGGTCCGCGTGAACTCGATCCATCCGGGCCAGATCGTCGAGACGAGCTTCGTCCGGGACGCCACGCCCGGTCACGCGGAATCCGCGCGTCGCACCATCCCGATGGGCCGGCAGGGAACGCCGCGCGAATGCGCCGACCTCGTGCTCTTCCTCGCCTCCGAGGAGGCGAGCTTCATCACCGGCGCGGAGATCGCGATCGATGGCGGCTTCACGGCCGGCGCGGCGATCCGGATGCGGTCCCAGATGCGCGACGAACTCGCGCGCGCCTCGGCTAGCGAGGCATGAGGGTCGCCGCGACGATCTCGACCATCTCGACCAGGCAGAGGACCAGCAGCAGGGAGAGAGGTGCCGCGAGGAGCGCGGCGATGCCGACCCAGACCGGATATCCGGCCACGAAGGCGGCCACGGCGGCGAGGACGAGCATCACGGCGAGCGCAACGGCGATCGCGCGTCCGAACCGCATCACGACTTTCAGGGCCGGGTAGTCCGGAGGCTGGTAGCCGTCGCTGAGGTCGTCCATGGCGAGCCTTACGCGGCCGCTGCGGCATCGGCCGCGACGGCTTCCGGGAGGTCGTCGGAGACGGACGCATAGGCGGCCCTGCGACCGGCGAGGCGACCGGAGGTGAAGGCCCAGCCGAGATGGTGTCCGTGTCCCTCGAGGAGGACGCCGCCCATTCCGATGAGCCCGGCCGCATAGAGGCCCGGCACGGGTCGGTCGCCCTCTCCGAGGACGCGGAAGCCGTCATCCACGGCAATGCCGCCGTCGGTGAAGTTGATGTAGTAGCGAACCGGACCCAACGCGACGAACGGGCCCCCACCGAGCGGCTGGCGTTCGTCGGGGGACCGGCGCAGCGCGAGCTTCGCGTTGTGATCGGTGACGCTGCGGCGGAGCGTATCGGGCTCGAAGCCCAGCTTGCCGGCAAGACCCTCGAGGGTCGCGTCCTCCCGGAAGATGTCCCGGCGGGTTCGGCGGTAATCGGCGATCGACGCGTAGGCGATGCCGGGCGCGGTCGAGACGTAATAGGGCCAGCCCGAGAACTTCTCGGCCAGGCGTCCGTCGAGCAGGATATAGGCGCGCTGGTCGGGCTGCCGGGCGAGGTCGGCGCAGGGGTCCATCAGCTCGTCGGTGAAGCGTTCGCCGCGCGCATTGATCATGATGGCGCCCTGCTGGAACAGTTTCGGCGAGGGCACCAGCACGGTCGTGAGGAAGCTGATGATCAGCGGTCGCAGCAGCGGCCCGGGCACATGGTCGAGCACCCAGCGCATCATCCGGGTGATGGGCCGGTAGGGCGGAATCTTGCCCAGCCAGCGCCGGGGTGGGCGCTGGAAGCGGATGCCTGCGAGGTGGAGCTGCGGGTTGATGATCCGGCCGCCCAGCGCCAGCACCAGACGGTGGCCGTCGCCGGTATTCAGCGGGTTCACGGGTTCGACCGCGGCAATGTCCGGGGAAATGTATTTCGCCCGGAACTCGGGGTCGGCACTGTAATCGCCCGTGCAGAGCACGACGCCTCCGCGGGCCCGAACGGTGATGGGGCCGGACGCGGTCTCGCATTCGACTCCGACCACGCGGCCGCCTTCGACCAGGAGCTTGCGGGCGGCGCTGCCGGTCCTGACCTCGACGCCGAGTTGGCGCGCGCGCCGCTCGAGATGGAAGATATAAGCCCGGGAATCCGGCAGCACATTGTGCATGCGGGGCTTGCGATGCGGCAGCTCGGCCATGGGGCCGAAGAACTCGATCCCCATCGATTGCAGCCAGCGGAATGTCTCCGGCACGTTCTCGACCAGCATGCGGGCCAGGGTCTCGTTGCCTGGCAGGTTCAGCTTGGCATTGAATTCCCGGAAGTCGCGTAGATGATCTTCGGGGCTGTCCTGGATGCCCTTCCGGAATTGATGGGGCGTGTTCGTCGCGGCGATCGAGCCGATGGACCGGCCGGTCGTGCCCCCGAGGTCCTCGCCCTTCTCGATCAAGCTGACGGTCCGGCCGAGAGAGGCGGCTTCGATCGCGGCCGCGAGTCCGCTGCCGCCCCCTCCGATCACGATGACGTCCACGATGCGCGCGTCTGGACCCGAACCGGCCTCGGCAAGTCTCATCGGGCGCTCCGGGCGGCTCTCTCGCGGGTTCTGCGGGCCGCGCTGGTTGGTCTTGGGCGTGGTCGTGCCGTCGTCCCGCAACACGAGTGCCACCTGCGCATCTGTCTCGACGCGGCCTAAAGCATCACAAGGAATGTAGCCTTCGCGGACACCAGGTCACGCCTCTGCCTTCGACGAGGACAGCCCGGGATCTGCTGGCCTGCCCCGGCCTATATGGCACGACGCCTGCTCGATCTGCCGGCGGTCATCAACGCAGGACCGGATTGGGCGGAGACGGCATGGGGGACGGCAGGCGGTCGCTGCTCGTGGTCGGAGGCGGGATCGCAGGGCTCTCGGCCGCTCTGCGGGCCGCCGAGCTCGGCCTCGACGTCTGCCTCGTCGAGAAGGGCGCGGGCGAGCGCTATCCCTGCAACACGCGCATGTCGGGCGGCATCATCCACGTCGCCTATAACGATGTGAAACGCCCGACTCAGGAGCTCGAGGCCATCCTCGCCCGGGCGACCGCTGGCCGGCTCTCGGCCGATCTGGCGCATGCCTTCGCGGTCGGGGCACCGCGGCTTGTGAACTGGCTCCTGCGGCACGGCACGTCGTTCGTCCGGCCGGGACCGGCCTGGCAGACCTGGACGCTGGCACCGCCGCGGCCCATCACGGCCGGCGTGCATTGGATCGGACGAGGGCCCGACGTGCTGCTTCGCCGCCTCGGCGACGCGTTGCGACGCCGCGGCGGCACGATACGGCTCGGCACCCGCGCCACGCGGCTCCTCATGCGCGATGGCCGTTGCGAGGGTCTGGAGGTGGTGGCAAATGGAGAGCCGATGCGCCTCACGGCGGATGCCGTCATTCTGTGCGACGGCGGTTTCCAGGCCGATCCCGACATGGTGCGCCGGCATGTCTCGCCCGCTCCGGGCAAACTCAAGCAGCGTGGTGCCGCGACCGGTTGCGGCGATGGATTCCGGATGGCCCAGGAGATTGGGGCGGCCGCGAGCCGGCTCGACCGCTTCTACGGGCATCTCCTCAGCCGGGACGCCATGACGAGCGACGCGGTCTGGCCTTATCCCGACCTCGACGCGGTCGCCACGGCCGGCATTCTGGTCGGGCCCGACGGTCGTCGCTTCGCCGACGAGGGGCGCGGAGGGATCTTCCTCGCGAATGCGGTCGCGGCGCTGCCGGATCCGCTCTCGAGCACGATCGTCTTCGACAGCCCGATCTGGTCTGGGCCGGGCCGATCCGCCCGCATCCCGGCCAACCCGCATCTGGCCCGGGCCGGCGGCACGATCCACCGCGCGCATACTCTGCCCGACCTTGCGGCGCTGGCCGGGCTCGACCCTGACGGGCTGGCCCGGACGGTCGAGGCGCACAATGCGGCGCTGCACATTGGCGCCGCTACGTCGCTCGGCCCCGAGCGCAGCACGGATCGATACCGCGCCTTCCCGATCCGCGAGGCGCCATTTTACGCTGTTCCGGCCTGCGCCGGCATTACCTACACGATGGGCGGGCTTCGCATCGATGAGCATGCGCGCGTGCTGGCCGACGGCGACTGCCCGATCCCCGGCCTGTATGCCGCCGGCTCGATCGTCGGCGACATCGAGGGCGGCGATGGAGCCGATTATCTTGGCGGACTGAGCAAGGCCGGCGTCTTCGGCATCGCCGCCGCGGAACATGCGGCCGCCAGCGACAGAGAACTCTAACCTTAGGTCCTCCAAAGCCGGGTCCTTGGGGTCGGGAGTTCGAAGCCCTCCTCCGCTACCGTCTCCGACCGCCACTCCGATCCTTCGACCTCCGCCAGTTCCGCCTCACAACCCCGCGCGTTGGCGGATGCCGGTCGCGGAGATGGCCTGGAGGCCGCTGTCGAGCACGATCTGTTCCACGTTCCAGCCGACATCGCGCCCGTAGAAGACGTCCGTGATGTTCGGGACGGGGAGGACGAGGAAGCGGCCTTCGTGGATGGACATGGCCTGCTCGATGCGCTGTCGGACGTCGTGGAAGCCGAGGGGGTTCTTGGGATCCGTTCCGCCGGTGTCGCGGACCGCGATGCAGACCTGACCGACCCGGCGAAGCCCTTCCTCGATCAGTGCGCGGTGGCCATCGTGGAATGGCTGGTAGCGGCCGATGAAGAGAGCCGTCGGGGCCTTCGGATCGAAGACGGGCCGGAGCTGGCGAACGATCTGCTCGGCCCAGAATTCAGGGGCGCCTTCGGCAGTGACCCGCACGTCGGGATCGACCGGAGGCTCGAACAGCGCATTCGTGTCGGCGAACCGGCCAACCTCGATCCGGTCGACCCAGACCACGAAGCTCTCCGAGCCGAAGGCATTGCGGGTCTCCTCCGTCGGACAGACGAAATCGGCGATGGCCGTCCCCCCGGATGCGACGACCAGATCGCAGAGATGGCCCATTCTCCGGGCCTGTTCGAGGCGATCCTCGACGGAGAAGCCGAGGTCCTTGTTGATGTTGCGGCGGATGTCGTCGTTGTTGAAATGCACGGCTCCGAGCCGCGGCGCCAGAGCCTCCGACAGGCGGGTCTTGCCCGCTCCCGGAAGGCCCATGACAAGGATCTTGCGCGCCATCCTGAAAACCTCCCTACGATTTCGATGATAGGCCCGCACTAAGTTCGATGGGGAGCGGATGCAACCCGGTGCAACCCCGGATCAAGTCGGACCCTCCTTGCTCGTTACGGTTTCATCCCGGTGATCGAGGCTGCGAGCGAGCGGGGATCCCGCATCGGCCAGCGTCCGCTATCCACCTGGGCGAGGAAGGTGCCGAGAAGGCGGTTATACTCGTCCGGCTCCTCGATGTTGATCGTGTGGCCGGAATTCGGGATCACCGACAACGCCGCCGACGGGATGTTCTGCTTCATCAGGATACTGGGAAGCAGGCAGGGCCAATCCTCGTCGCCGGTGATGATGAGGGTCGGGACGGTCAAGGCTCGCATCTCGTCCACGAGTTCGTAGAGTGACGGCCGCTCCTTCTGCACGCCGAGCTGCGTGTTGGCCGAGCCGAGGGCGGAATGCTGGGACAGCATGTCCCTGAACTCGGCGAAGCCACGCGGATCCTTGTTCTCGAACTGCACCCTGGTCGGTCCATAGGCGTACCGGTCCGCGAAGGCCTCCATGCCGTCCCGCTTGAGGGCGGCCGCGATCACGTCGGCTTCGCCGCGGAAGCGTTCGCGCTGGTCGAGTTCGGCGCCGTAGCCGCATCCGCCGACACAGAGCGAACGGGCCTTGCCGGGGTGGCGAAATCCGAAATGCAGCGTGGCGAAGCCTCCCATCGAGAGCCCGACCACATGCGCCTTCTCCTCCCCGAGATGGTCGAGAACGGCCGCGATGTCGTCGGCCGCCTGCGCCTGCGAATAGGAACTCGCCTGTTCCGGCACGTCGGAGGGCGGATAGCCCCGAGCCGCGAAGGCGACGCAGCGGTAGCGCCGCCCGAAATGCCGCATCTGCGGTTCCCAGCTCTCGTGGCTGCCCGCGAACTCGTGGACGAAGATGACGGTTCGGCCGGAGCCGGTCTCCTCGTAATAGAGCCTGACGCCGTCGGAGGCGATCGCGTGCGGCATATCGGTTCCTCGATGTTGCGAGGAGGCAATTCTATGCCGTCCGGCGAACCGGGGCGCCAGCCGCCCCGGCTCATGCCGAGTCGAGGCCGCGGCCGATCCGGCATCCATGTGATGAGCGCCAGGCTGCCTTGAGAGTGCCGATTCGCCTCCGGGGTCGTTGGTGACTGTACCGACGCCGCTCGCGCCCCCCGATGAAAACGCCGTTCGTAAGTCGAGCCCGGAGTGTCGATCGGTCATGACGCGGCCTGCATTTCGCTTAAGGGTCGAGGTCTCGACCGCCGGAGGTTTGCTTGAAAGTCGTTCTGGGCGCGCTCCTGGCGCTGTTCGTGGTCGGTGCCCAGCCTGTCGGCGCCATGTCCATCGATGCGCAGGTGCGGCTGCTGGGCGGCTTTCAGCCGCGCGCGGCCGATCTCGGCGACCCCGCCGTGCAGGCGATCACGGCGAGCACGGCCTGGAGAAAGGCGTCCGAGACGGGCTCCTTGAACGGGGTCTTGCGGGAACAGGCCGTGCTGCCGAAGCTGATCGGCGACCGGCGCCGCGCCTGGGCGGACGAGTCGCCGAGCCGGACCTTGTTCTCACCGAAGTCGCGCGCGCAGATGAGCGAGTTCTTCGCGCGCAATCTCGGACCCGCCTCGACCGAGACCCGAAACCTGCTCTATCTTTTCGGCGGGCCGGACGTGCTCTATCCGAACCTTCTCTTCCCCAATGTCGAGCATCTCGTGCTCGTCGGGCTGGAGAGGCCGGGCCAGGTCTTCTCGCCGCAAGATCTTGTCCAGTCCAAGACGCTCGACGCCACGATGGGGCGCGTCGCGCGAGCCTACAACGCGCTGATGCGGCTCAGCTATTACATCACGACCGCCATGGCCAAGGAGCTCACCGAATTCGGGACCTCGACGATGATCGCCGTCGGATTGGCGGCGAATGACTTCGAGATCCTGGCAGTCGAGCCCGTCGCCATCGACTCGGCCGGGCAGTTGCGCGTGAGCACTGATCGATCGAACGGCGTTCGCGTCCGGTTCCGCAAGCCGAACGGCCGCGAGGGCGACGTCACCTATTTCCGCATGGACCTCAGCGACCAGAACCTTCAGCGCAATCCCGACTTCATGAAGTTCCTCGAAGGCAGCCGCTTCGACACCGCCTATTACAAGGCCGCGAGCTTTGTCTCCTCCAGCCGCGAGTTCGACGGGCTGAACAAGTTCGTCATCGGCCAGGTGAAACACGTCGTACAGAACGACGACGGCATTCCCTTGCGGGCCTTCAAGGACACGGCGTCGTCCTGGAGCTTGCGGTTGTTCGGCCATTACACGCGCCCGCATAAGCAGTTCGGGACGAGCGGCCCGCAGAACGACTTGAAAAGCACCACCGGAGCGGCTCTCTGCCGGACGGCTTCGAAGGACGACAAGGACCTCTGGCGGAAGCTATGGAGCGACGGCTGCCGGGCCAAGCCGGCCTACGACTTCGCCGCGCTGGACTGGATCGGCCCGATCCCGTTCCGCTACGGCTATGGCGCAGTCGGCGGCCCACGCACCGACGATCCCGATCGTTTCAGCACCCTGATGGTCTTCGACCGGAAGTAGGGCGTCGTCGTTCGCACCCGGACGGAAGACGGGAGCGGGGCACACAGATCGGGCTGGCGAGTTGAGCCGATGACCCGACCGACGGGCCATCCTCGCCCGTCCTCACCAGCAGACGAGCGCGAGCGGCTCCGGTCGTTGGCCACCGCGCTTGCCGCCCGTGGGATCGGTTCATCGCTGGCGGAGACCATCATGAGCACATCGAAACGCGCTAACCTCGGCATCGCCGCCCTGTCGATTCTCGTCCTCGTCGTGGCCTTCGTAGGATACCGGTACACGCAATACGGCCGGGCCGAAGCTCCGGCGCCGGGACAGCCGGCCAATGTCGACCAGAAGCCCCCGGAGGCCTACAAGCCGCGCCCGCAATGACGGGGCGGGCTGGTGATCAGGCCAGCCGGTCGGGACCTACCCGGTCGCCGAGGCCCGGTGTGCGGCGGGCCTGATGCTCTCCTCGCCCTCAGCCGACGCCGGGGGAACTTCGTAGATCGACAGCCCGCGGGCCTGGAGGCGCCACATGCGCCGGTAGAGCCCGTCTTCCGCCAGAAGCTGGCCCGGGGGGCCGTCCTGCACCACGCGGCCGTCCTGGATGACGATGACCCGGTCGAAGGTGGCGAGCGTCGACAGGCGGTGGGCCACCGCGACCACGGTCCGACCCTTCATCTGGTTCATCACCGAATTCTGGATCTGGATCTCGGATTCGGTGTCGAGCGCAGAGGTTGCCTCGTCGAGAATGATGATCGGCGCGTTCTTCAGGAAGGCGCGCGCGATTCCGACCCGCTGGCGCTGGCCGCCCGAAAGACGCATCCCGCGCTCCCCGACGATCGTGTCATATGCCTCGGGCAGCGTGGCGACGAAGGCCTCGCAATTCGCCGACCTCGCGGCCGCGACGACCTCCTCGTCGGTGGCGGAGGGCCGCGCGAAGCGGATGTTGTCGCGCACGTTGCGATGAAAAAGGCCGATCTCCTGGGGCACCACGGCAAGCGCGGCGCGCAGGGAATCCTGCGTGACACGGTCGATGGGCTGCCCGTCGATCAGGATACAGCCCCGGTCGACGTCGTAGAGCCGCTGCAGCAGGTGGACGAGGGTCGACTTGCCGGCACCCGATGGACCGACGATCCCAACCTTCTGACCACCCGGAATGACGAGGCTGAGCTCATGGGTCGCGTCTCGGGCGCCGTCGCCGGCATAGGAGAAGCTGACATCCTTGAATTCGATGGTGCCGGTCGAGGGCCGCAGAGGGGGCGCATCCGACTGGTCGAGGACGGTCTGCTTCTGGCCGATCGTGCTCAAGGTCTCGTCGATGAAGCCGACCTGACGGCCGATATCCACGAGCGAGAGCGCGAGGTCGCGGGAGGAATGCAGGATCCGGAAGGTCAGGGTGGAGACCACGACCACGTCGCCGGGCGTGATGCCGCCGGCCGTCCAGAGCGTGATGGCCCAGGCCAGCATCCCGGCCGCCGCCGCACACAGGACGACGTCGTGCAGCAGGCGCGCCTTCTCGATATGCATCCAGCTCGCGCGCTGCGCAGAGGCCTCCGCGTCAAAGGACGTCCGAAGCCGCTCGTATTCGCGTTCCCGGGCCGAGAAGGCTTTCACGGCCCACATGTTGCTGATCGTATCGACGAGCTCGCCCGCAACCGTGCCGGCGCGCCCCGAATAGTCGCGGTGCGTCGGCCGTCCTCGTTCGCCGAACCAGATCAGCAGCCAGGTGACCAGGATGACGGAAAAGGCGAGGGCGCCCGTCATTCCAAGGTTGATCGAGCTGAAGATGATCAGGGCGCCGAGAAAGTCGATGCAGGGCGGAACGACGCGCCAGACCAACGTATTGACGAACGCACCGAAATTGCCGGCCGTCGCCGTGATGCGTTGGCCGAGGGAGCCGGCCAGGTTGTCGGCGAAATATCGCATCGGCTGACGATTGAGATACTCGAACAGGTCGAGCCGCATCTCGACGCCGGCATCGACCGTCGTCCGGCAGGTCAGCCAGCCGACGAGTCGCCAGCATAGATTCTCGAAGGCGATCAGACAGACGAAGAACGCCAGGACCGTCCAGACGGCGTTCTTACCCTCGGCCGGGCCCGCCATGACGTCGACGAGGAGCTTGATAACATACTGGACGCTGACGGCCGCTCCGGCCGCGCTGACGACCCCGACCCCGAGCACGAGGAAGACGCTGCTTCGGACCCGAACGTAATGGAACAGGAAGCGGCCCGGGGAGGTGAGATGCCGGCCGATATCCTCGGTCCGGTCGGAGCCGGCCGCCATCATGCGAGCCCCATCAGGCGGCTTCGCTCAGCTTGGGCGCTGCGTGGCGCCGTGCGGAACTCCGGACGTCCTTCACGAGGGCGCGCTGCACCCCGAGCTCCGTTGCCAGCGGGCCATAGACCGTCCTGGTGCCTGTCTCGTCCGGCCCCGAGAGTAGCCCGGTCGCGCAGGCCCGGCCATTCTCCCATCCCTGATATTCCAGGATGGGATAGATGCAGACACCGTCGCAAGGCACGCCGAGGCGGCTCGCCTCGCGCACCTCGCCGCAGACATAATGCAGCCAGGAGGCGCGGCCGGATCCCTCGGCACCCGTCTCCGCGAGCAGCAGCGGCTTTTCGAACCGACCCCACCATTCCTGCATGATGACGCTGAGCGGCCGGAAGGCATGGTGTCCGAGCGGGATCGTCAGCCCGCCGTAATACCATTGATTGTCGGGATAGAAATTCAGACCGATCACGTCGATGACGTCCGGGCTTCCACCCAGTTCTGGCTCTTTCCGACCCAGGAGGAGATCGATGGCTTCGAACTGCGACAAACGATTGAACTCGGCGCTGGCGACATGGTCGGGCTCGGCATTCCCACCTGGATCGATATGGATCGCCGGTTCGGCGCAGATGAAGCGTGCGCCCGGCACGGCGTCCCGCACCGCCCGCGTCGCCGCGATGCAGGCTCGGACGAGTTGCCGCTTCAATTCGCCGCCTCGCCCATGGGCGCACGGCCCAAACCGCCCGACCTCGCCGCCCGCCCAGGACCAGAACGAAATCTCGTTCACGGCGCAAAAGGTGGGCGGTGCTCCGCTGATGTCGGCGATGACGAGCGCGGCCTCGCGGGCGAACCTTGCGAACCGATCCGGAAAGTGAGGCGACCAGATGTCGATGTGGGTTGGCAACCCGTAATGGCAGAGGTCCCAAACCACCTGCATACCGACTTGTCGGGCCGCATGCGCCATCGGCAGCAGGCTGGACCAGTCGTAGCGACCCGGCTCGGCCTCGATCAGATGCCAACGGATCCCGTCGCGCGCCGACCGAATGTCATGATCGATGAGGAGGCGGTAGTCCGACGCCGCGAACCGGTCGTGACCGGTCGAGCGAAGGAGATCCAGCCTGTTGGCGTCGGGTCTCGTGTGGCACGAGCACTCGAAGCCGCCGAGGAAGAAGCTGGCGAAACTCACCGATACCCTTACCGTACATCCGACATGACACAATGTGTCCTGTGCGACTTGGTTCGCACCCTTTGAGACGAGGGCCGCGACGGTACGGCACCCGACGGAGTGGTTGGCCTGCGCCTTCGGCAGCTCGGCATTCAGAAATCGTACCAAGCGTTGTTTGCATTTCCAAGACGCCGGCTCATGCCCGGCCTGATGGTCTGTCGTGCTTGTGACGGCAGCTCGATTGCCAGTTGCACTTGCGACGAGGGTACGTTTCCAGTCGGTCTCTAGGCAGCGTTCGGTGCGTAGGAACCCGACCTCGCGGCTCGGGTTCGTTCCTCAACAACCGCAGGAATCCCGCCATGGCCGCCTCACTCGGAAGCTCCGCAGGGTCAGACGCGATGCTCGACCTCTATGTGGTCGGGCTGAAGAATGCGCATGCCCTGGAGAAATCAGCGACGCAATTGCTGGAGCGGCAAATCGAGCGGGTGGAGAATTATCCGGAGGTCAATGCTCTGCTTCGGCGCCATCTCGGCGAGACCGAGCAGCAGATCCAGCGTCTGGACGAGATCCTGGACTCCTTCGGCGAGGAGAATCCGATGCTGAAGGACTTGGCGACGTCGATCACCGGCAATCTTGCCGCCCTTGGCCACACCGTCATGGGCGACGAAATCCTGAAGAACCACTTCGCCAACCACGCCTTCGAGAATTTCGAGATCGCCGCCTATGTGTCACTGATCACGATGGCCGAGGCGTCGGGCCGGAACGGCCATGTCGCCGCCCTGAACCTCACCCTGCAGGAGGAGCGCACCACCGCGCAGCTGCTGCATGACATGACCCCGGAGCTCACCCGGACCTACATGCAGCGTTCCGCTTCGGGTCAAAAGGCTGACCGCTGAGCCGCAATGCGAGGCCGTATCGCTGCGGCGTTCGGCGGTCTGACAGGGTCCGCCGGACCGGCTAAGGGCGACACCGCATCACGGCACCTCATTGCGACGGAATACGCGGTTGGACCTTCCTCTCGGCGAGCGGCAGGCGTGGCTGAGGCCAGCCATCACGGGAAACCAGACGCCCGACGGCTTCCCGAATGCGGGCACGACGGCATGGGTCCAAACCCGGCCCGGCCTGCCCTATTTCGTCACCGAGACAGGGTCGCCCTGGACACCGGTCGGCCAGAATGACGCGATCGACTGGGTCGAGTTGCGTGACCTGTTTCGGCGGCGCGATCTTCCTGGCGTCGAGGCCCATCTGCGCTGGCTTCGGGCGAGCGGCGTCAACTGCCTTCGCCTGATGCTGGAATATGCCCATCGCCGGCATCGCTATATCGAGCGGCCGGTCGGGCGTTTTGTGCCGGACATGGTCCGGCTCTGGGACGACCTCTTTCGCCTTTGCGAGGAGATCGGCCTCAAGATCCTGCTGACGCCCTTCGACACGTTCTGGACGTGGCTGCAATGGAAGCACCACCCCTACAACGTGCTGAACGGCGGGCCTCTGAGGCGCCCGTCCGAATTCCTGCTCAGCCCGGCGACGCGCGCAGCGATCAAGGCTCGGCTCGGCTTTGCGGTCGAGCGCTGGGGCGGCAGCCACGCGCTCTTCGCGTGGGACCTCTGGAACGAAATTCACCCGGCCCAGGCTGGCGGGTCGGCGGATTGCTTCGGCGAGTTCATCCAGGACCTGAGCCATAACGTGCGCCGGCTCGAGACACGCCTGTATGGTCGAGCCCACCCGCAGACCGTCTCCCTCTTCGGTCCGGAACTCTGGTGGCGGCCGGAGATGGAATTGCGGGAGCCGATCTTCCGCCATCCCGACTTGGATTTCGCCTCCATCCACCTCTACCACCAGGGCACGATCGACGCCCCGGACAACACGGTCGACCCCGCGATCAGCACCGGTCGGATCGTTCGCGAGGCGATCGCGGAGATCCGTGACGGCCGCCCCTTCCTGGATACCGAGCACGGGCCGATCCACACCTTCAAGGACAAGCGCCGCTCCCTGCCCGAGGCCTTCGACGACGAATATTTCCGCCACATGCAATGGGCCCACCTCGCCTCGGGAGGGGCCGGCGGGGGGATGCGCTGGCCGAACCGCAAGCCCCATGTGCTGACGCGCGGCATGCGTGAGGCGCAGCGGGCGCTGTCCGACTTCCTGCCCCTCGTCGACTGGACGTCGTTTCGACGGAAGAACCTGAACCGGGAGATCAGGGCGCTCTCGTCGGACATCGCCGTGTTCGGCTGCGCCGACGAGCGCCAGGCGGTGATCTGGCTTCTTCGCCGCAACACCATCGGGGCGGACGGCCTCCTCCGGAAGGACGTCGCCCCGACCTCGACGACGATCAGGATTCCGGGGCTTGCGGCCGGCACCTACGCGGCGACGGGCTGGAACACGACGGACGGAGCAATGGCCTGGAATCAGGAGGTCTCGACGGAGGCCGCCCTGATGCTGAATGTCCCGCCCTTCGCCGCGGATATCGCGATCGCGGTGCGGCCGGTCTGAGAGGGCATGTCATGGCGGCAGGCGAGGGGATTCCCAGCGAGACCTGGCTCGAGGTGGCGCTCAACGGGCCGTGGGGACCGGACCTCCAGCCCGGGGCGCCGGTCAGCGTCGAGGCGATCATCCGCGAGGGGATCGAGGTGGCGGAAGCCGGCGCCGCGATCATCCACTTTCACGCGTATGACGAGGCGACCGGTCGACAGAGGGACGACTGGGATATCTATGCCCGCATCATCGAGGGGATCCGTTCACGGGTCGACATCATCGCCTACCCGACCATCCCGCTCGCCGGTTCCGGCCTAGGCTCCTACGAACCCAGCGCGGCCGCCGACCGGTACCGCCACGTGGAGGAGCTCGCGCGGCGCGGACTCATCGAATGGACGGTCTGCGATCCCGGGACGGTCAACTTCACGCGGTTCGACCGGATCGGGGAGGGCGATCGCGGCTTCGTCTATCTGAATCCGGGCGAGCATATCCGGGAAGGATTGCGAATCGCGGCCGCCCATCAGATTCGGCCGAGCTACGCGATCTACGAGCCCGGCTTCGCCCGGCTCGGAGCGGGGCTCGCCACAGACGACATCCCGACGCCGATCTACCGCCTCATGTTCTCCGACGAATTCGCCTGGGGCTTCCCGCCGAAAGACTATGCGCTCGAAGCCTATCTGGCGCTCCTTGCCGAGGTCGCTCCCGGAGCTCCCTGGATGATCGCCGGACTGGGCGTCCACGTGGACCCGCTGATCGAGGCGACCCTCGCCCGCGGCGGCCATCTCAGGGTCGGCCTCGAGGACGCGCCGCTCGGAAGCGGCAGCTCGAACCTGGTTCTCGCCGAGGAGGCCGTCCGGCACATGCGACGGTTGGGACAGTAGCCGGCCATCGCGGCGGCGGTCCGGACCAGCTTGCAGCTTGCCGACGCTCGCCGGCCGTCACGGCGTCCGGTAGGCTAAGCCGTTCTCCACCGTCGCCGGATGGTCGAGATAGCGGCCCTGCTCGGGCAGAGCGACCCTGTCGAAGGTCCGGGCCAGGGTCTCGAGGGCGGCCGTCATCTCCGGGCCCTTCATGGCTCGGCCGTGGCCCGTGACGACGAGGCTCGGCCGAAGGGCGGCGAGGGTCTCCACTGAGGCCCGGGACTTGGCCCAGTCGATGGTGAAATAGCGTGGCGGCCCGTGCATCTCGGGACTTTGCACGGCCGCCGCATAGACCGATTCCTGCTTCGTGGTCACGAAGGCATCGCCGGCGATCAGGGCACGGTCCGTCTCGCGCCACAGAGAGACCTGGCCAGGCGCGTGGCCAGGCGTGTGCACCCAGCGCCAGCCCGGCATCGGGGGCACGCTGCCGTCGGCCGGCAAGATCCGCAGCCTCGCGGAGACGTCGACCGGGCGGGTCGGCAACAGGCTGGACAGGCTGGCGATGAGCCCGCCCCCGACGCTCGGGTCGCCGGGCGGGTAGGCGGCCGTCCCATTCAGATAGGGGAGTTCCAGCTCATGGGCGTAGACGGGGACGTCCCATTCCTGCGCGAGATCCTCCAGCACGCCGACATGGTCGAAGTGACCATGCGTCAGGACGATCGCGGACGGCCGTGCGCCGGCGCCGAACCGGGCCTCCGCGGCGGCCTTGATCTGGCGCTTGGTCCCGAACACGCCCGCATCGACCAGAACCCATCCGCGGTCCCCCGCTCCGGGCGGGCCGGAGAAGACGACATTCGCGATCAGGGTGCGCAGATAGGCGAGATCGGGCGCGATCTCATGCGTGCCGTCCGGACCCGCTCCTTCGTCGGCCCGGGCCTCCTCACTGAGCGGGACTTGCTGGGTCATCGCGCTCGTCTCCCATTCCGCGGCCAGCATCGCGGCGATCTGGTTGCGGACAGACTCAGGCCTGTCCGAACCGACGCCGGTTGGCATATCGGAACCCGTCGGACCGGCCTTCGTTCACGCGCTCGCTTGAACGTTCGGAGGAAGACGGTCCGACCCTGGCGTCACCCGAGGGCGCCCGCTCCTCGTCTGAGGAGCGACAAAGGGTATGCGGACTGAAAGCCCCATTTCGAGGGCGACCGGCCGAAGCGCTGGAAAGCCTGTCTTCCGCCCGGCATCGGGTGATCACGCCTCGGCGGGTCGGTCCGGGATGGTGATGAGAAAGCTCGCGCCGCCTTGCGAACCGCTATCGAGCACGATCGTGCCCCTGTGCAGGCGAACGAGTTCGTCCGCGACCGGCAGGCCCAGCCCCGTTCCGCCGGCCTGGTCGGAAGCCTGAAAGGCGCTGAACAGGCGGTCCCTGATCCGCTCCGGGATGCCCGGGCCGTTATCCGACACGCGCAGGATGACCACCCCGTTCCGGCGTTCGCCTGCGATGGCGAGCGCAGCGTTTCGGGTGTCTGCGCGCGACAATGCCTCGACGGCATTGCGGAGCAGGTTCAGGAGCACGCGCGCCAGCTGATCTGGATCGGCATCGATCACGAGATCGTCCGGCATCGACACGGTGACCGCGACCTTGCTGCTGTCGGTCAGGGCCGAGAGGTCGAGCTGCTCCTCGACCAGGGGCCTTACCCGGATGCGTTTTCGTTGCGGCGGGCGCTCTCCGGCCCGCCCATAGGCGAGGGTCGCGCCGCAGAAGTCGATCGCCCTCGCCAGGGTACGGACCAGGCGTGGCGCGATGCGGCGCACGGTCGGATCCTCCAGCTCGCCGAGCCGGTCGCCCAGGAGCTGCGCCGTCGTCAGCATGTTCCGAAGCTCGTGATTGATCTTGCTGACCGCGAGGCCGAGATCGGCGAGATGGCGCTTCTGGCGCAACTCGCCGGCGAGCGCCGTCTCCATCCGGGCGAGCGCCTCCTCGGCTCGACCGATCTCGTCCTGCCTGAGCGAGGGACGGATGATCCGTGACGCGTCCTCCGGGTCGCGGGCGAAATCCTCGATATTGCCGGCGAGACGCCGGACCGGGCGCACCACGATAAGGTGAAGTGCGAGATAGAGCAGCGCGCCCGTGATCGCGGATATCGCCAGCGAGATGAGCAGAAAGTTTCGGGTGAAGCCGATGACGGCATGCCGAAGCGGTGCCTCGTCGGTGATGATTTCGACCCATTCGACGCCCGTCACGCCGGGCACGCCGGGACCGATGATCCGGATGACGTTAGGCTTGTTGGTCAACAGGGTGCGGGCGACACCCCGGAGAGGTCCCCACCAGGGAGCCTCACGCATGTCGATGGTCAGCGACGCCGGCGGTGGAGCCTCTCCCGCGCGTTCCAGGAGCCATCGGGTTCCAGGCCCACGGACGCCGATGGCCTGCGCTCCCTTGATGCCGGCGAGGAGCTTCGTCTCCAGCTCGGGCGAGAGCGCTTCGGGAGACGTGGCCGAGAGCGCGAGCGCGACCATCTGCGCGCCCATGATGCGATCCGTGATCAGGCTGCGTCGAAAGCTCGCCACGGAGGGCAGATAGATCATCACCTCCGCCAGCATGACGAACAGCATGGTGAGAAGGATCAACCGGCCCGACAGGCCGATGCGGCGCCCCGGTAGCCAGGCGGCCCTCGTCTCCTCTCCGCGGGAAGCAATCGTGGTCATGAGGACGACGGGGCCGTTTCGATGCGGAGCATCTCCGAATGAAGCAACGCGCTGGCGGCGCTGAAGCAACACAGCACAATCAACGCGGCACCGCTATGTTCCGCCACATCGCGCAAGGTCCGAACCGCGATGCCGGCCGCGCGATCGGCGGGGAACCCGTATATTCCTGTCGAGATTGCCGGGAAGGCGAGGCTCCGGATCCGGTTCTCGCGGGCAATCTCGAGCGAGCGCCGGTAGCAGCTCGCCAGGACGTCGGCCTCCCGGTGCGTGCCGCCCCGCCAGACGGGTCCGACCGTGTGGATGACCCATCGGGCCTTGAGCCCGAAGCCCGGCGTGATCTTGGCATCTCCCGGCTCGCAGCCGCCGAGAACTCGGCAGGCGTCCGCAAGCGCTGGCCCGGCCCCGCGATGGATGGCGCCGTCCACCCCGCCGCCTCCGGCCAGGGCGGCATTCGCGGCATTCACGATCGCGTCGAGGTCGAGCGCCGTGATGTCGGCCTGCTGCACCTCGATCGTGACGCCACCGATAACTCGCGACACCGCGGGCTCGTTCATGGCGGCGTCATAACAGAAAAGCGGCCCCGGCGGGAGCACCGGGGCCGCGTTGGAGGTGTCGGCTGACGTGGGGAGCGTGCCGACACCTCCGGGGGGAAGGCGTTCGCCCTAGAAGGGCAGGATGATGTCCATGACCTGCTGGCCGTAGCGGGGCTGCTGGACGTCGGTGATCTGGCCGCGGCCGCCATAGGCGATCCGGGCCTCGGCGATCTTGGACGAATCGACCGTGTTGTCGGCCTGGATGTCCTCCGGCCGGATGATGCCCGCCACGATCAGCTCTCGGACCTCGAAATTGACCCGGATCTCCTGCTTGCCCTCGACCACGAGGTTCCCGTTCGGCAGGATTTGGGTCACGACGGCCGCGACGTTGGTCGTGAGTTCCTCCTTGCGGGTGATCGAGCCCGACCCGTCGCTGTTCGAGGTCGAGCTCGCATCGACGAGGGCGCTGGCGCTCGCGCCAGGCAGGACCTTGGTCAGCTTCGTTTCGGCGCCGAACAGGTTCGTGGCGCCGAAATTCTCGCCGTTCGAACGAGACCGCTTGGTCTCGTTGTCGAGATTGGCCTTGTCCGTCACCTTGACGTTCACGGTGACGATGTCGCCGACCTGCTGCGCACGCTGGTCCTTGAAGAAGCCGCGCGACCCCGTCCGCCAGAGCGAGTTCGCCGCGTAGGAAACCGGCTGCGGGGTCGGCATCGGCATCCGGACCGGCTTGTAGCCGGGCTGCGCGGTCGGGTCCTGGATCGCCGACAGGTCGGGCTGCGCGCCGACATTGGCGAGACGGTCGAGCGAGCCGCAGCCGGCGAGGGCGAGCGTGGCGGCGCCGAGGGCGGCGAGGCGGAGGAGGGGGCGGGTCATGGCGGATATCCGATGGGGCACGGAGCGGGGCGGGCTTACGGAGAGGGGATGGCGGCGGCGAGCCGCCCGGTCGGGGCGGTCGAGACGGAGACGCGGCCGGGACCGATCACCACCGCCTGCAGCACCTTCTTGGATTGCGGATTGGTGATGCCGACCGTGTCGCCGAGGGCGCCGCCCTCCGACACCTTGGCCCGCATGGTCAGGCTCACGCCCGGGGTCTCGTAGGTGACGGTCACGACGTCCCCCCGGGCCACGAGTTCGGGCCGGATCAGGTCGGCGGGCCGCATCAGGGCGCCGACCCCGACCGCGCGGCGGGCGACCCGGCCCTCGAGTGGCGTTCCGTCCAGGATGGCGTCGGCCGGAACGAGGTCCCGGGCGCGGCGCTCCAGGACGACGTCCGTCGACCGCACGGTCTCGCCGCGGGCGAGGGCTCGGCCGGCAACGGCCACCTCGACGAGGTCGACGGCGCTTCCTGTAACCCGAATCTGGGCCTGACGTTCGCCGGCCGAGGGCCCGATCCAGATCGTCGCCTGGACTCGCCGGCTCCGCCGGTCGAGCGTGACGTCGGTCGCCGTGACCTCGCCCGTGACGGTCGGCGCGACGACGAGCGTCGGACCGGCCCCGTCGAAGCTGATCCCGGTCGCGCTCGGGTCCATGCCGAATTGGCCAGCGAGGCGCTTCCGGATCGCCGCCTCGATCTCGCTCGCACCGACATGGCGGGCGGCGCGGGTGACGGTGACCTGCGTCCGTCCCGCGGTGTCGATCGGTCCCAATCCGAGCGTCTCCGCCGCGCCCAGGACTCGTTGCGCCTGGATCGTGCCGGACTGGCCGAGGGACGGGGCCCGGAACAAGGCCGTGCCGGCGAGGGCCGCCGGGGCATGCGCGACGAGGTCGCCGAGCGTCAGGAGGTCGCCCACGACGGTGACGTCGCCGCGCAGGCTCGGGCGATCGGCCGCGCTGGCCGAGGTCGCCGCGACCATGGCGAAGATGGCGAGGCCCGCAGCGAGGGCCGGACGGCGTTGAGGGGGATGGCGGAGGGTCATGGTTCAGCTCTCAGCCGCGGAACATCTGGCTGGCCGAGGACAGCATCTGGTCCGCCGCCGTCACCACCTTGGAATTCATCTCGTAGGCGCGCTGGGCCGCGATCAGGCTCGAGATCTCGGTCACGGCGTTGACGTTCGCCTCCTCCAGGTAGCTCTGCTGCAGGTTGCCGAATCCGTCCTGGCCGGGATTGCCGTCCACCGGCTGGCCGGACGCGGCCGTCTCGATGAACAGGTTGTCGCCGATCGCTTCGAGGCCGACCTTGTTGATGAAGCGCGAGAGCTGGAGCTGGCCCGCGATCGTCGGGGCTGTCTGGCCGGTCAGCGACGCTTGGACCTGGCCGGTCGCGCTGATCGTCACCCCGGTCGTGTTCTGCGGGATGGTGATGCCCGGTTCGAGCACGTAGCCGTCCCGCGTCACGATCTGGCCCGCATTGTCGAGGTCGAAGGAGCCGTCCCGCGTGTATGCGGTGCGGCCGTCGGGCATCCGGACCTTGAACAATCCCTCGCCCCGGACGGCGACGTCGTAGGTCTTCTCGGTCGAGGACAGGTTGCCCTGGCTCATGACGCGGGGGGTCGAACCGGTCTTCACGCCCGAGCCGAGGGCGAGGCCGGCGGGAAGCCGGGTGCCCTGGTCCGAGGTCTGGCTGCCGGCCCGGCGCAGGTTCTCGTAGAGCAGGTCCTGGAACTGGGCCTGCTGGCGCTTGTAGCCGGTGGTGCGAAGGTTCGCGATGTTGTTCGAGATGACCTGGACGTTGAGTTCCTGGGCCATCATGCCGGTGGCGGCTGCCTGGAGGGCGCGCATGCTGTGTTTCCCCGGCCCTTATGAATTCGCGGTGTCGGCGAGGCGCGACATCGCCGAGCGTTTGAGCTCGTCCATGCGGCCGATCATGGAGGCGACGCTCGAATAGGCGCGGTTCACCTCCATGAGACGGGTCATCTCCAGCACGGGCCGGACATTGGAGCGTTCCACCGCTCCGGGCTCGAGCCGTCCGGCAATGCCGGCCGGCTGAGGGGCGCTTGCCGACGAGAACACGTTCGCGCCCTCGTTGCGCAGCGCCCGCACGTCGTCGAACCGCACGAGGCGAAGTTTTCCGCGCGGCCCCTGCGTGGTCGTGACGGTGCCGTCGGGGCCGATGGCGGCGCCGGTCTCCTGCGGCGCGAAGGTGATCGGCCCGGCATCGCCGAGCACCGAATTGCCGTCATTCGTGACGAGCTGGCCGGTGGCGTCGACCTGGAAGGCGCCGGCGCGGGTGTAGCGCTCGCCGGCCTGCGTCTGGACGACGAAGAAGCTGTCGCCCTTGATCGCCGCGTCGAGCGGGTTGCCCGTCGTCTCGATCGCGCCGGAGGAGGTGTCGAGCGGCGTGCCGGCATCGATCACGAAGTCGAGCCGACGGTCCGGCCGCGAGAAGGCGTCGGCGCTGGCCTTCGCCATCAGATGGTCCTGGAAGCGCGCCGAGCGAGCCTTGAACCCATTCGTCGTGACGTTCGCCATGTTGTTGGCGATGACGTCGAGCTCCCGGCCGAGCGCCATCTGGCGCGACAGGCCGACGAGCAGCGCGTTCTCCATGAGACGCTTCCTGCATTTCCCCGCCGGCTTCTCGACGCTCCCCAGCGCGAACCCGGCATGTGAGACGGAGCAGACCGCGTGCCAGCGGCAGGTAGCGGGAGTCGGTCTCATGTTCTCAAGGGCTTACGGTCGGACGTTCGTGTCGATGGGCGAGGCCGATCCGGCTGCCCGGCAAAGCCGGACCGGCAATTCCTGCCGGGTTTAACGCACCGTTAACCCTCGACCGAGAAAGTCTTTCCCGGAAACAGCGCGAGCTGCGGCGCGGTCCGGGATGTCGAGAACCATGGCGAAAAAGGCCAAGCCGAACGCTGCGCCCGAGGGCGAGGCAGTCGAGGGCGAGAAGCCGGCCGGCCGGAAGAAGCTCGTCATCATCGTGGCGGCTGTCCTGCTTCTCGGCGGCGGGGGCGGCTGGTTCGTCATGCGCAAGCCCGCCCCGGACCAGAATGCCGCCGCGGCCAAGAAGCCCGTCGCCTTCCTGGACGTCGCCGACATGGTCGTGAACCTCGCCTCTGAGCCGAACCAGGACCGCCCCCGCTTCCTGAAGCTGAAGGTCGCGCTCGAGATGAAGGATGCCAAGATCGTCGGCGACGTGCAGCCGCTCCTCCCGCGGGTGCAGGACATCTTCCAGGTCTTCGTTCGCGAATTGCGGGCCAGCGACCTCGAAGGGTCCGGTGGCATCCATCGCTTGAGGGAAGAACTCCTGCGGCGGGTCAATCTCGCCGTCTTCCCGAGCAAGATCGACGCCGTGCTCTTCAAGGAAGTCATCGTCCAGTAGGCGTCCGGCGCCCGGAGCACGCGACAATCATGTCTGACGACGTGTCGATCGAGGCCGAGGCCGCGGCGGTGGAGGAATCCTCCCTGGCCCCGCGCCAGCCCTACGAACCCCTTCTCGACCAGCACGAGATCGATGCGCTGGTCGGTTATTCGCCGGGCGAGCAGGCACCTGCGCCCGGCCTTCGGGCGATGCTGGACGCCGGCGCCGGCCCCCGCGAAGCCCTGCCGATGCTCCCGGTCGTGTTCGGGGAAACGGTGCGGCGCCTCGGCGACAGCCTGCGCGAGCTGTTCGGCGGCGACGCGGAGGCGAGCCTCACCTCGCTCTCCACGCTCCGCTACGGCGACATCGTGGAAGAGATCGTGCTGCCCGCCCAGGTCGCGACATTCCGGGCCGAGGGCTGGGATGGTTGCGGCCTCGTCGCCATGGGTCCCGATTTCGCCTGCCTCGTCCTCGATTCGCTGCTTGGCGCCGGACGCAGCCTTTCGAACGGGCGGGTGGCCTCGAGGCCTTTCAGCGCGATCGAGCGGGCGATCCTGACGCGGCTCGCCGACGCCGTGCTCCGCGAGGCGGAGACGGCCTTCACCGAACTGGCGCCCGTCCGGTTCGTCCGCGACCGGGTCGAGGCCGATCCGCGCCTCGCCCAGATCGCCCTGCCGGGCGATGTCGCCGCCTCGGCCCGGATCACGCTCACGCTCGAAGGGCGCGCCGCGACGCTCCTCTTCGTCCTCCCGCTCGCCACACTGGAGCCCGTGCGGGCCATCTTCCGGCAGAGCTTCGCCGGGGCGAAGCAGGGCCGCGACCTCTATTGGGCGGGCCATCTGGCGACCGAGATCTGGCAGGCTTCGATCGAGGCCGAAGCCGTTCTGCACGAATGCGCCCTGCCGCTCCGCCGGGTGCTCGACCTCGGCATCGGCGACACGCTGATGTTCGACATGAAGCCGACCGACCTCGTCGAGGTCCGGTGCGGAGGCCTGTCCCTCACGCGCGGCCGGATCGGCCGCATGGAGGGCCGGATCGCCGTGCAGATCGTCGAACCCGTGCGCGCCATGCGGCGGTCCGGCCCGGAAGCGAGCCTCGCATGAGCCCCGTCCTGTCCTTCGCGGCCGACCTCCTGGTCGCGATCCTCCTCGTCGCCACGATCCTGACCTCGGTTCGCCTGTCCGGCCGGATGAAGCGCCTCAAGGCCGACGAATCCGCGATGCGGGCCACGATCGGTGAACTCCTGGTGGCAACGGATTCGGCCGAGCGCGCCATCGCGGGGCTGCGGGCGACGGTATCGGATTGCGACCGCACGCTCGGCGAGCGGCTCAGCGCGGCGGCCCACCATTCCTCCCGCCTGGCCGAGCAGGTGACGGCCGGCGAGACGGTGATCTCGCGCGTGGTGCAGATCGCGGAGCTGTCCCGCAAGCTGGAGGCTCGCGAGCCGCAGCCGGCTCCGGCCGCCGAACCGGCTCCCCGCCCTAGCGGACGCCAGGATCTCAAGGCGACCATGGAGGCCGCCCGGCTGGTCGCCGCCCGGGCGGCGCACCGGATGCAGGATCGGGCGGCGTGACGCTCGGCGGTTTCCTGTCCGGCCGGACGCGCCTCGTCGACGGCCTGATCATCGCGGCCGGTGCGCTGCTGCTTCTCAAGGGCATCGGCTTTCTCGCCGCGCCCGCGAGCCCGGAACTCGGCCCGGACGGACTGCCGCGCTTCGCCCGGGTGCTGGGCTTCGCTCGCAGCAACTACCTGCCCGTCGACCCGTCCACGACCGGATCGGTGCCGGACAAGCCCAAAGAGCCTGCCGCGCCCGCGGCTCCTGCCGAATCCCCGATGGCCGCGCCGTCGTCGGGTTCGCCGTCCGAGCGGTCCATCCTCGAGCGGCTCGGCGAACGGCGCGAGGAGCTGCAGCAGAAGGCTCGCGACATCGAAAGCCGCGAGAAGCTGCTGGAAGAGGCGGAGCGCCGCCTCGACGCGAAGACGAGCGAGGGAACGACCTCGGAAACAAAGGCGGGCCCGGCGACGCCCGCCGAGGAGAGCGAGGCGGCCGCCCTGAAGGGGCTCGTCACCATGTACGAGACGATGAAGCCGAAAGACGCCGCACGGGTGTTCGAACGGCTTCCGCATGACGTGCTGGTGCCCGTCGTGCGCCTGATCGCTCCCCGGAAGATGGCCGAGATCATGGCAGCCATGAGCTCCGAGAGCGCCGAGAAGCTGACCGTCGCGCTGGCGCGACGGCCGGGCGCCACTGACGCACGCCCCTCCGCCTCGGCCGGCCTGCCGCCCAACGAATTGCAGGCGGTCGAGCTGCCACCTCGCGCATCCCGGCCGCGTCGCTAGTTCAGGTTAAGCTCGTATTAGCCCTGACGGGCTAGCGTCCGACTGCGCCACCTCTTGCCTGGGCGGCGCCGTTCGAGAGTTCGGGTCGATGCGTAATTCCGGCCGACGGCTCGGTCGGCGATCACTCCGCACCCTCGCGTCGAGCCTCTGGTTGGCCGCGTCGCTGGCCTGCTGCGCCGGCTCCTCCTCCGCTCGCGAGCTCAAGGTCACGGGCGCGCCGATGAAGGGCTTCGCCCGGATCGAGCTCCGCTTCGACGAGATGGCCAAGGTGCGCGTACGCGCCTCGAACGGCGTCATCGTCCTCGCTTTCGACGCCCCCGCCCACGTGACAGCCGAGAAGCTCGCGGCCGAGATCGGCTCCTATGTCTCCGCCGTGCGGCGCGACCCGGACGGCACCGGGATGCGGCTCGCGCTGGTCGCCCCCGTCAGGACGAACCTGCTCGAAGCCGGAGAGCGCGTCTTTCTCGATCTCCTGCCGCCATCCTGGTCCGGCCTTCCGCCGGCGCTGCCGCCTGACGTCGTGGCCGAACTCGCCGAGCGCGCCCGGGTCGCGGAGGCCAAGGTCAAGGCGGAGGCGGAACGCCGGCAGGCGGCGCGACAGCCCGTCACTCTGCGCCTGGCCGAACTGCCGAGTCTCACGAGGCTCGTCTTCGAGCCCCCGCCCGGCACGCGCGCGCGCTGGACCACGCTCGACGGCGCGACCGAACTCGTCTTCGACGGTCTCCTCAGCCTCGACCTCGCCGGCTCGCGCCCGAAGGGCGCCTCGGGAATCGCCGAGTTCACGTCCTCGGCCGAGACGAATGCGCTCAGGGTCAAGGTCGCGACCGCGCCCGGCTATGCGCCCCATGGTTTCCGGGAAGCCGACACGCTGGTCCTCGACCTCGCAAAGCCGCAGCCCGCGCCGGCACCGCCGGCACCGACCGCGGTCTCGCCGTCGCCGCCGAAGACAGATGACCGAAGCGAGCCGCCGGTCAGGCAGGCCTCCGTCGCCGAAACACCCGTTCCCGCTGCCCCGATTGCCGTTCCTGTGCCGCCCGTATCGGCCGCCGCGCCGCCCCCAGCCGCGGAACCTCCGGCTGCCTCTGGTCCGCTTCGCCCGGTCGGCGCGCGTGACGGGGAGGGTGGGTCGATCCTGTTCCCGTTCCGGACCGGCACGCCGGCCGCGGCTTTCGCGCGGGGCGGCCGCCTCACCTTGCTCTTCGACACGCTCGATCGTCTCGATCCGGCCGCTTTGGCCTCCGCCGCCCGCGGGCTGGCGGAGGTGGCGGACGTCAGGTCCGAATCCGGCGTCGTCCAGGTCAGGCTGGTTCCCGCCGAGGGCCGCCCCGTGCGGCTCCTGCCCGAGGGGACGGGGTGGCGGCTTTGGGTCGGCGGCCAGCCGGGCCTGCCGCCGGACGACACCAGGGTGTCGCGCGCCGTCGATGCCAGTGGCAACACAGAGATCGCCGTCGGCCTCGCATCCGCCGCCGCCGTGCGTTGGACGGACGAGGAGGGCGGGGCTCGCCTCGCCGTGGTCACGGCCTCGGGCCGCCCCCAGGCCATGACCAACCCGCGCCATTTCGTGGAATTCGGCCTTCCGGCCTCGCTCCAGGGGATCGTCGTCGAGGCGCGCGCCGACGACATCTCGGTCGCGCTCGGTCGCGGCGGCATCCTGATCTCGCGGACATCCGGGCTGTCCTTGTCTCCAGTGGGCTCGTCCGGGGAGGCGAGGGGTCCGGCGCCGCCCGTCCTGAATCGCGAGGCCTGGATCCAGGACGGAGCAGGGTCGGCCAACGAACGCTACCGCGACCTCGTTGCCGAAGCCGCGGATGCGCCCCGGTCGGGCCGGGCCGAGATCCGGTTCCGGCTGGCCCGCTTCCTCCTCGCGAACGGCCTCTCGCTCGAAGCGGCGAGCGTCCTGGCCCTGGCACGCGCCGAAGACGCTGCCTTTGCGGGGCGGCGCGAGAGCGTTCTCCTCTCGGCCATCGCGTCCATACGGGCCGAGCGCCTGCGCGAGGCGCGGGGTTTCCTGGCCCACAAGACCCTCGCGGACGATCCCGAGGCGGCGCTTTGGCGTGCCGCACTCGATGCCCGCGAACGCGAATGGACGCGCGCGCTTTCCGGTTTCCGGCGCTCGGCGGAGATGCTGGCGATCTATCCCGAGGACCTCTCGGGCTGGCTCCGGCTGCTTGCGCTTCGGGCAGCCCTGGAGACGGGGGACGTCGCGTCCGCCGAGACAGCCATGGCCGGGATCGACCGGCTCCCGGCCGGCTCGGTCGGTCGCGACGAGCATGAGCTCGCCCGGGCCCGGGTCGACGAGGCCGCGGGCCGCCGCGAGGCGGCTTTGAAGAGCTACGACCGGCTTGCGGAAGAGGCTGCTCGGCCGGCCGCGGCCGAGGCCCTGCTCCGCGGCACGGCCCTCGCCGTTCGGCTGGACCGCCTACCGGCCGCGGAGGCGACGCCCCGTCTCGAACTCCTCTCCGTGGCCTGGCGCGGCGATGAGGTCGAGCTCGGCACGCTGGTCGAACTCGCAAGGCTCTATGCCGCCGAGGGGCGCTGGCGCGACATGTTCGCGACCACGCAACGGGCGAACCGCAGCTTTCCGAACCACGAGCTGACTCGGACCCTCTACGACGATACCGCTCGACGGTTCGAGGGCCTCCTGCTCGGCGAGACCCCGGTCAAACTGTCCGCCGTCGACATTCTCGCGCTCTATTACGACTTCAAGGAACTCGCCCCGATCGGCCGGCGCGGCGACGAGATCGTCCGGCGGCTCGCCGACCAGCTCGTCGAACTCGACCTCCTCGACCAGGCGGCAGACCTGCTGCAGCACCAGGTCGACAAGCGGCTGACGGGCGCCGCCCGGGCCGCCGTTGCGGCGCGTCTCGCCGCCATTCGGCTGATGAGCGGCAAGCCGGCCTTGGCGCTGGCCGCGCTCCATGCCACGCGGCTGGCGGAATTGCCGGCCAGCGTCCGCAAGTTCCGCCTCCTTCTTGAGGCGAAGGCTGAGGCCGACCAGACCCGGACGGACCTCGCGCTCGAGATCGTCGAGGGCGAGAGCGGGGTCGATTTCGCGAGGCTGCGGGCCGGCATCCTGTTCGGGGCCCGGCGCTGGAGGGAGGCCGGCGACGCGTCGGAGGGACTCGTCGGCAGGCGCGGGGAGGGCGCCGATCCGCTGTCGGAGAGGGACCGTTCCGACGTCATACGGGCCGCCGTCGCCCACGCCCTGGCCGAGGAGCCGGTGGCCCTCGACCGGCTTCGCTCGAAATTCGTGGCCAAGATGGCGGACAGCCCGGACGCCAAGACCTTCGAGTTCCTGCTCCAGCCCGGTGCCGCGCGGGCGCGGGATTTCAGGGCGGTGATGCGGGACGTCGGAAAGGCGGACAGCCTTCGCCGGCTCCTGACCGACTGGTCGGGCGCGATCGCGCCGCCAGACGGGCTCCCGGCAGCGGAGGCGGTCCAGGCCGGCCGGCGCGCCGGCTAGACCGCGTTCAGCCGCTGCCGCCGAAGCTCTGCACGAGAGAGCCGGCCACGAGATTCCAGCCGTCCACGAGCACGAAGAAGATGAGCTTGAAGGGCAGCGACACCGTCGCGGGCGGCAGCATCATCATGCCGACGGACATCAGGATCGAGGCGACCACGAGGTCGATGATCAGGAAGGGCACGAAGAGAAGGAAGCCGATCTCGAAGGCGCGCCTCAATTCGGAGATGACGAAGGCCGGGATCAGCACCTGCAGCCCGACCGCGCCCGGATCGGCCGGAGCCGGCTCGCCCGACATCGCGATGAACAGGGCCAGATCCTTCTCCCGCACCTGCCGCATCATAAAGCTGCGGAGCGGCACGGTTCCTCGCTCGAAGGCGACGGTCGGCGTGATCTGGCCCGCGACGAGAGGCTCGATCCCGGTCCGGTAGGCCTCGCGGAATGTCGGCGCCATCACGAAGGCGGTGAGGAACAGCGCGAGGCCGACCATGATCGCGTTCGGCGGCGCGGTCTGCGTCCCGATCGCCGAGCGCAGCAGCGACAGGACGACCACGATCCGGGTGAAGGACGTCACCATGACGAGCGCCGAGGGCGCGATCGCCAGCAGCGTGACGAGCGCGACGAGCTGAAGCGCCCTGTCGGTGAGACCGCCCCCGGGCCCGAGGTCGAGCGTGACGCTCTGCGCCAGCGCGGCGTCGCCGGACAGAAGAACGATGGCGGCGCCGAGCCATGCCGCCGCAGGCACCGATCCTGCTGATGCCGCGAGCCGTCTCATCCCCGTCCGATTCGCCACCATGTCGCGGGCACGACGGTGGATTGCGCCGGTGGTGGGGGCAAGCCGGTCGGCGGCGTTCTCCCGGGTCAAACCGCGCGCGGGGAGAGGCTGGCCCTCCTCACTCCTTCTTGTCGATCGGGCGTCCGAGCAGGCGGGCGAACTCCGCCTCGATGTCCTCGATCGAGAACGGGTCGGGCTTGGCCGGAGCCGCCGCCACGGCCAGCGGCGGAGCGGCCGGCGGCGGAGTGGGCGTCGGCGCGGGAGGGGGGGGCGGCGGCGGGGTAGGCGGCGGGGGAGCGACAGGCGCAGGCCTGGGCGGTGCCGGAGACGGCGCGGGCGGCACCGGCGGTGTCGGCTGAGGCGGCGCAGCCTGGATCGGGGTCGGCGCGGGCGGCCGCGGTGAAGGTGTCGGCTCGACGCGCGGGAGCGGCGGCGATGGCGGTGGCGGCGGGGCCGGCAGCTTCGGGGCGGGTTCAGGAGGCCGGGGACGGGGCGCGGGCTGAGCGGCCGGCTCGGGCTGCGGCCGGGGAGGCTGCGCCGGAGCCGAAGGGTAGGCTCGCGGGGGCGAAACCGGCTGCTCGGGACGCCGCAGGGCCTCCTCAAGCTGGCGCGTCATGTCGGTCATGCCGCCGCCATTCGGCGCGGGCGAGGCCCGCGGCGGGGCCGGGCGAGGCGGAGATCGGTCATTCCCGCTGGGCTGGGGAGGGGCGCCCGTTACCCGGGTCGGCTTCAGCGCCGGCTCGCGAAAGCCACCTCCGGAATCCGCGCCGCGGCCCGCAACCGCCGCAAGGGCGTCGGACGGCCCGAGATGTCCGCCGACGGTGGAATCCGACAGCCGATCGCCGCCGCGGCCGAGGCCCGGATCGATCACCGGCCGCACGGGCGCGATCTCGACATTCCTGTCCGCGCCGGAATCCATCCGGTCGCCGTTATCGGCCGCGGCGGCCGGTATGCGGGCCCCCGGCACCCGAACGATATTCGTCTCGACCACCACATCGTTCGGGCCGCCGACGAGAAGGAGATGCTCGACATTGTCGCGGCGCAGGAGGATGAGCTGCCGCTGCCGGTCGAGGTCATAGACGTCGACGATGCCGAGCCGCGGCTGGCGTGCCCGGCCCCGCTCGTTCGACATGGACATCCGCCCGCCGGTCAGGCGACGCAGGATCAAGGCAAGCAGCACCAGCATCGCGAAGATGATCGCGAAGGCGATCACATACTTCACGGCGGGCGACAGATTTTCAATGCCGGGAATGGAGACAGGCAAGACGCGGCTCTCTCGACTAGCGGCTGCAGCCGCCCACATCCGCGGCGGCATCGGGCGGGTCTGCCGAGGCGATAACACGTTTCGGATAGGGTGTCGCGGGCTTGCCACAGCGAGGGGGACGGCTGCGCGTCCCGGGACGCCGTGCCGTGACGGTGCCCGGGCTGGACCCCGTTTCGGATCAGCTCCTTAACCCGGCGTTAACCATGCGGGCGGCAAGTTCTGCCGGGTGGCGCGGCGACGGGTGGCGATGATGTCGATGACAAGTCTGCCGATCGTCTCGCTGCTGCGCGAGCGCATGCAATGGCATCAGTCACGTCAGAAGGTGTTGGCCGAGAACGTGGCGAACGCCAACACGCCCGGGTTCAAGCCGAAGGATCTCGTGCCACCGGCCGGAGCGAAAACCGCGCCCGCTCCGGGCGTGTCTCTGGTCCAGACGAGCAGGCTGCACCTAGCCGCCTCGGGAGCCTCCGATCCGGCGGCCACCCGCAATGCAAAGGGTTTCGAGACGACGCCCTCCGGCAATGCCGTCAATCTCGAGGACGAGATGATGAAGGTGGCCGAGAACCAATCCGAATATCAGCTCGCGGCCTCCCTCTACCAGAAAAGCCTGGCGATGCTCCGCACCGCCGCCGGCGTGCGCGGAGGCTGATCGGCATGGATTTCCTGAAATCCCTCGCGGTCGCGGCCTCGGGGCTCCGCGCCCAGTCGGGCCGGATGAGGGTCGTGGCCGAGAATATCGCGAACGCCGATTCGACCGGCGACAAGCCCGGCGCCGATCCCTACCGGCGCAAGATCCCGACCTTCACGCGCCAGCTCGACCGCGAGCTCGGTTCCAGCGTCGTCGCCCTGGGTCGCGTCCGCCGCGACGAGACCGCCTTCCGGACGAAGTTCGAGCCGGGCCACCCGGCAGCGGACGCGGTCGGGCAGGTCAAGCTGCCGAACGTGAACTCGCTGATCGAGACGATGGACATGCGCGAGGCCCAGCGCTCCTATGAGGCGAACCTCAATGTCGTCACGGCGACGCGCCGGATGATCTCCCGCACCCTCGACATCCTGCGCGCCTGAGACGAACGGAGCGGACGACGATGACCAGTGCAGGATTCGTGAGCGGCGCCTACACGGCGGCCCAGAACCTGATGCAGTCCCGCGGTGCGCCCAGCCTCGGGGGCGGGAGTGCCGCCGGCGCGGCGCTCGGCGCCGCCTCGGGGGCCGGCGGGGGGTTCGGGCAGTTCCTGTCGCAGGCGATCGAGGGCGTCGCCTCGAGCGGCAAGGCCGCCGAGGCGCAGGCCACCTCGGCCGCCACCGGCAAGTCCAACCTCGTCGACGTCGTGACCGCCGTCGCGGAGAGCGAGACGGCGCTGCAGACCCTCGTCGCCGTGCGCGACCGCGTGATCTCGGCCTATGAAGAGATCATGCGGATGCCGATCTAGGCCATGACCGGCGCCGCGATCCTGGACGTCGCCCGCGAGGGCGTGATGACCTTCCTGAAGGTGTCCGGCCCTCTGATGCTGATCGCGCTCTTCGTCGGCCTCGCGGTGTCGCTCGTCCAGGCGCTGACGCAGATCCAGGAGCAGACGCTGATCTACGTCCCGAAGATCGTGGCGGTGTTCGGCGGCCTCCTCGTCTGTCTCCCCTTCATGGCCGATGCGCTCGGCGCTTACATGACCCGGATCGCGGCACTGATCGCGTCCGGAGGATGACCTTGCGTCCGGCGGTCCGGGCGCCGAGTCTGGCGCCGCGTGATTCCGGCATGACCTTCGCCATCCCCGAGCTGACGACCGTGTTCCTGCTCGCCTTCGCGCGGGTGGGCACGCTCGTCATGCTGCTTCCCGGAATCGGCGAGCGAAGCATTCCTGGGCGGGTTCGGCTCGCCTTCGCGCTTCTCCTGACGCTGATCCTCCTGCCGACCGCCCGCTCGCTCCTGCCCGCCGCGTCGTCGCCCTCCGGCCTCGTCGGCACGCTGATCGGCGAGATCGCGGTCGGACTGGTGCTCGGCCTTGCCGCGCGGGCGGTCATGGCCGCGCTGCAGACCGCCGGCACGCTCGTCGCCCAGCAACTCGGCCTGTCCTACGCGACCACCGTCGACCCGAGCATGGGCGGACAGGAGGCGGCGCTTTCCACCTTCCTGACGCTGCTGGGCGTCACCCTGATCTTCGCGACCGACGTGCATCACATCGCCATCGCCGGGATCGCGGACAGCTACCGGCTCCTTCCGCCTGTCGGGATTCCGGCCCCGGGTGATGCCGCGACGCTCGTCCTCGGCTCCGTCGGACGCGGCTTCGCGCTCGGCGCCAAGATCGCGGCTCCCTTCATCGCCTTCGCGATCCTGTTCAATCTCGGCCTCGGCATCCTGTCCCGGCTGATGCCGCAGATGCAGGTCTTCTTCATCGGCCTGCCGCTCACGATCCTGTTCGGCATGCTGATCCTCGTCGCCTCGCTCGGCCTCATGATGGCGTTGTTCCTGGAAGACCTCGGGCGCTTCCTCGAAGGCGTCGGGGCCCTCTGATGGCGGCCGAGGGCGAGGACGGCGCCGACCGCACGGAAGACCCGACCGCGCACCGGCTCGAAGAGGCGCTGCGGCGCGGCGACGTCGCGAAGAGCCAGGAGGTCTCGCTCTTCCTCTCGCTCGGCGCCCTGACCCTCGCGCTGATGCTGATCCCGACCTTCGGGGCGGCGAAGACGCTGGCGCTCGATCTCCGGGCTTTCCTGATGAACGCCCATCTCGTGCCGGATTCCGGCAGCGCGATGCTGGGGGCCGGCCAGCGCGGGCTCGTCGCCGGGCTCAAGATGCTGGCCATCCCGATCGGGCTCGTGATGGTGGCCGCGCTCGCGGGCGGTCTCGTCCAGCACCGTCCGGTCTGGTCCTTCGAACCGCTGACGCCGAAATTCGAGCGCCTGTCGCCCTTGTCCGGGCTGAAACGCATCTTCGGCCAGCAGGCGATCGTTCAGTTCGTGAAGGGTCTCGCCAAGATCGGGATCGTGGGCGTTCTCGCCGCTGTGCTCCTTTGGCGCGAGCGCGACCGGTTCGAGGGCCTGGTCGGCCAGGGTCCGGCGGACCTCCTCGGCTTCACGCTGACGCTCGCGCTGAAACTGCTCGGCGGCGTCCTGGCCCTGCACGCCGTCGTCACGATCGGCGACGTGGTCTATTCACGCCTGTCCTGGATGAAGCGCCAGCGCATGACCCGCGAGGAGGTCAAGCGCGAATCGAAGGAGCAGGACGGCAATCCCGAGATCAAGGCGAAGCTCCGCCAGATGCGGATGGCCCGCGTCCGCAAGCGCATGATGGCGGCCGTGCCGCAGGCGACCGTCGTCGTCATGAACCCGACCCATTTCGCGGTCGCGCTGAAATACGAGCCCGGCATGGCGGCGCCGCTTTGCGTCGCGAAGGGCGTCGACGCGATGGCGCTTCGAATCAGGGCGGTCGCCGAAGAGCATCGCGTGCCCGTCATCGAGAATCCGCCGCTGGCCCGTGCCCTGCACGCGACCGTCGAGATCGACGGCGAGATTCCCGTGGAGCATTACCGCGCGGTGGCCGAGGTCATCGGCTTCGTCTTGCGGCTGAAGCGGCGTGCGTCGTAACCACGGTGATGCGGCATGAGCGGTGATGGACATGGCTGAGGCAAGGGGCGCGGCCCCCGCCGCGATCGATCGGTCTCAGCGCGCCGGCCATGTCGGGCTGCTGGTCGGGCTCGCCATCCTGCTGGTCGCGGCCTTTGGCGGGCTCAGCCTGCTGTCCAGCGAGCGCGCGCAACCTCTCGTGCTGGCGCTCCTCGCGCTTCTGGCGATGGCGGGCGTGTTCTGCGTCTTCGCGATCGCGGTCGGGGCTTTGCGCTTCGCGGGTTCGGCCGGCAGCAACGACCTGACCAAGGCCATCGCCGACGGCGCCCGGGACGGCCTGATCGTCGTCGAGGAGAATGGCCGCATCCTCTACGCGAACGAGCGCTACCTCACGCTGTCGGGGGCGGAGGGCAGCTCCGGTCTCCGCACCGCCGAGCGCCTGCTCACCGGCGGGCCGGACGTCTCCGAGGCCGTGTACCGGCTGGCGCAGGCGGCGCGCGAGGGCCGCTCCGGAACCGAGGAGGTCCGCCTGTCGCCCGCCCTCGATGGCGACCGGGAGTTCGGCTGGTACCGCGTCCGGGTGAGCCCGGTTCCGCGGTCCGGGCGGCCGGCGACGCTCTGGAGCGTCGCCGACGTCACGCACGAGCGCGAGCGGCAGGAAAACGTCTTCCAGGAGCTGCAGCACGCGATCGACTATCTCGACCACGCGCCGGCCGGCTTCTTCTCGATCGGGGCGGACGGCGCGATCGTCTACATGAACGCGACCTTGGCCGCCTGGCTCGACCACGATCTCGCCAGGGTCGGCCCGGGCGGGCTGAAGCTCACCGACATCATGCCGGGCTCCGTCGTCGCGCTCCTGTCTGCCGCGGGCGGGCGTCCTGGCGAGGCCCGGACCGATATGATGGATCTCGACCTCACGCGTCGGGGTGGCCAGTCGCTGCCGGTGCGCCTCTATCACCGGGTCGCCTTCGGGGCGGACGGGCGGCCGGGACCGTCGCGGACGCTGGTGCTCAACCGCTCCGCCGGCGAGAGCGGCGGGGAGGGTCAGCGCGCCGCCGAGGTCCGTTTCGCTCGCTTCTTCAACACGACCCCGCTCGCGATCGCGACCCTCGACCGGTCCCGGCGCCTCGTCCGCTCGAACCCGTCCTTCCTCCGGCTGTTCCGGTCGCCGGCCCGCGGCGTCGAAGGCTCGGCGCCCGCGATCGTCGACCAGGTCGTGGCCCCGGATCGCCCCCGCCTCGAGGCGGCAATCGCGGCGGCGGCCGCGGGCCAGGCAGAGACCGGCCCGATCGAGGTCACGCTCGTCGGCGAAGGCGGCCGCCAGGCGAGGCTCTGGCTGTCCCCGGTCGAGGATACGGATCCGGCGCCCGGCGCCGACCGGGAGAGCGCGATCCTCTACGCCCTCGACACGACGGAGCAGCGCCAGCTCGAGCAGCAATTCGCGCAGGCCTCGAAGATGCAGGCCGTCGGGCAGCTCGCGGGCGGCGTCGCGCACGATTTCAACAACGTCCTCCAGGCGATCATCGGCTATTCCGACCTCCTGCTCGCGAACCATCGCCCGACCGATCCGTCCTTCCAGGACATCATGCAGATCAAGCAGAATGCGAACCGGGCCGCGAGCCTGGTCCGTCAGCTGCTCGCCTTCTCCCGCCGGCAGACGCTGCGGCCCGAGGTCGTCAAGCTCGGCGACACCCTCTCCGACCTGTCCCTCCTCCTGAAGCGGCTCCTCGGCGAACGCGTCCAGCTCGACCTCAGGCAGGGCCGTGACCTCTGGACCGTCAAGGCGGACGTGAACCAGCTGGAACAGGTGGTCATCAACCTCGCGGTCAATGCGCGCGACGCGATGCCGGATGGCGGCACCGTCTCGATCGAGACCGCGAATGTCGCGGAAGCGGAGGCGCGCGGGCTCGACCTCGCCGGCATGCCGCCTGCGGATTACGTCCGGATCTCGGTCGGCGATACCGGCACCGGCATCGCGCCCGAGATACTCGACCAGATCTTCGAGCCCTTCTTCACGACGAAGGAACTCGGCAAGGGCACCGGGCTCGGCCTCTCGACCGTCTTCGGGATCGTCAAGCAATCGGGTGGCTTTATCTACGTCGATTCGGAAGTCGGGCGGGGCACCACCTTCTCGATCTATCTCCCGCGCCACATCCCGGAGCCGGAGGCCGAACCGGAGCTGAAGCCCGAGGTGGCCGCGCCCAAGGCGCGCGCGGCCGACATGACCGGACAGGGCACGATCCTCCTCGTCGAGGATGAGGATGCGGTCAGGGCCGTGAACACCCGCGCCCTCACGGCGCGCGGCTACACCGTCCTCGAGGCGGCATCCGGGATCGAAGCGATGCAGATCATGGAAGGGCGCGACCGGCCGGTCGACCTCGTCGTCTCGGATGTCGTCATGCCCGAGATGGACGGCCCGACGCTGCTCGGCGAGCTCCGCAAGCGCCACCCGGAGATCAAGTTCGTCTTCGTCTCGGGCTACGCGGAAGACGCCTTCGCCAAGCATCTGCCGGAAGGCGAGACCTTCAACTTCCTGCCGAAACCCTTCAGCCTGAAACAGCTCGTCGAGACGGTGAAACAGGCGATCGGGCGGTAGCCGCAGCGCCGGGCTACGAGCGCGGCGGGAAGACGCCCTGCAGCGCGATGTTGAAGTAGAAGGTCAGGTAGGGCTGCATGTTGTTGTGGGGCTGGCCGCCGCCGGCGGGGCTGAGCGCTTCCGGCGCCAACGTCGCATTCGTCGCCGTCGGCGTGAGATACATCTGATTGCCGGAGGCCAGGAACATATTCTGGGGCGTATTGAAGGAGCCGTCGTTCTCGTCGCCTGTCAAGGTGTGGGAATGGGCCGGCATCTCGCTGCCCAGTAAGGTCACGGTTTCCGCCCCGCCCTCCTCCCCGAGGTCGTGTGGGGAGAGCCCGGGTCCCTGACCGGGATGCATGGGCGCGCAGCCCTGTAGGTTGGGCAGGGCGAAGTTGCTCTTGCCGTTACCGCCATAGGTCGTGCCGAGCAGCGAGAACAGCGCCGTGTTCTGGGACAGGGGCAGGAGCTGCCCGTCGCACCACGCCCAACCCCTCGGGGCGAAGTTGAACGGGAAGATGCGGATCTCGGCCACGAAGGGGTCTGCCACGGCGAGCTCCTATTGCTGCGACGGAAAGATGCCGGACATCGAGATGATGAAGTCGACGCACAGATAGGGCTGGAAGTTGGTATGGGGCTGGCTGCCGCCGACGGGCGAGATCGATGCCGCGGCCATATTGGCCGGGCTGTCGGGGATGTTGAAATAGGTCTGCGCCTGCGCCGCCGCGAGGACCTGTCCGCCCGGGGTCTGGGACCCGGCTGCCGCGCCCGACCCCAGGAGCGGATGGGTGTGCGCCGGCATCTGTTGGACGGTCAGGGTGACCTCCTCGGCTCCGCCGGTCTCGGCCAGGTTGAAGCCGTTGCCGAAATGCAGCGGAAGGCGGCCACGCAGGTCGGGCAACGCGAAGGTGCTCTCCCCGTCGCCGCCGTAGGTCGTGCCGATCAGCTGGAACAGCGTCTCGTTCTCGGAGATCGGCAGGAGCTGCCCTTCGCAGAACTCCCAGCCGGCCGGCGCGAAGTTGCCGGCGAACATGCGGATCTCGCCGATGTAAGGCTGTGCCACCGGTATGCCTCCTTAGTTCGGCGACGGGAAGATGCCCTGCAGGGCGATGCAGAAGTTCAGGACCAGGAACGGCTGCATGTTGAGGTGCGGCTGGCTCCCGCCCGTATTCACGACGGAGGACGCGCCCATGGCGACGAGCTGGGTCGGCGGCCCGTAGGTGTTGGCCGGCGCCTTCGCCAGCACCGCGCCGTTCGGAACGGTGGCCGTCCCCGTGCCGTTGTTGACGGTCACCCCATGCGTATGGGTCGGCAGTTCCGCGACCGCGAGCGTATGGGCCTGCTCACCGGCCCGCTGGCCGAGAGGGTGGCCGGCACCGACATGGATCGGGGTGGAGCCCTGAAGGTTCGGCAGCGCGAAATTCACGCGGCCGTCGCCCCCAAAGGTCGTGCCGAGCAGCGCGAACAGCGCCTGGTTCTGGTTGATCGGCAGGAGCTGCCCGTTGCACAGCGCCCACCCCTTCGGCGCGAACCCGAAGGACATGATCCGGATCTCGGACAGAAACGGTTCGGCCATGCTCCCCCCTTCACCGGATATTCCGCTCACAATACCTGCGGGCCGCCTGAACTCCAGCCCTCTTCAAGTCCCCGGCAGTAGAAAATCGGGAACAGGCCGACCCTCGCCAAGTGAATCGTCCGGACGAGCCGGGGCGAGGGGTACATCCGTCCGTCAGACGAACCAGCCGGCATGCAACTCCTGGGCGGGCTGCACGGGATCGACGACCACCCTGACCGTGTCGCCGATATGGATCCCGTCAAGCTGGGCGATGCTCGTCCATTTGGCTCCACCCTCCGTTGCGACCTGCAGCGTCGCGAAGGTCCCGCCGGTATCCTCTTGCACGCGGATCAGGGACGCGTGTCCGCCCGGCCCGCCATGGGCCGAGAGCATGGGGGAGAGGTCGACCGTATCGCCCTGCAACGCGCTGTAATCGGCGATCCGCGTGAGCGGCCCCGACACCGCGGAAAGGAACGCGGGGTCGAACACGAAGCCATCCGCTCCGGCACCCCCCGCCAGGATCGCACCGGCCGCCTCGACGAGGAACGTGTCGTTCCCGGCGGTCCCCGGCACGACGGCGTCGGGCAGCCGGCGCTCGCCGGTGACGAGGGCGCCGTACATCAGCTCGTCCGCTTGCGCCCCTCCATAGAGGTCGTCGAGCCCGAGAGCGTGCCCCATCTCGTGCATGAGGGTGGTCAGGAGGTCCATGTCGCCGGCCGGCGCTCCGGAGGGATCGGTCCGAAGCCGGGTCGCGCTCAGCGCGGTCGCGAACTCGGAATCGCCGAGCGGCGTGGGGTCGATGAACCAGCCGTGGCCGGCGGCGTCGTCGTCGATGACGATGCCGCTGTCCTGGATGGCTGCCAGCCGATCGGCCCCGAGGTCCGCGACCGAGACGGTGATCGAGCGAAGGGCGTCGAGTTGATCGGCCGTCAGTCCCGCCTCAGCCCACCGCGCGAAGGCCGCCGCGACCACGGGGTCGAGCTGCGCGGCGGTGGGATCCGTGATGCCCCCCCCGCCCGAGGGACTCGTCACGCCGCCGGCGGCCGCGATGAGGAAGCTCGGGTTCGACGGCAGCGGGACCGCGCCTGTCGCCCCGATTGTGCCGATTATCGTCACCTGCCCGGTATTGCGGGTTTCTAAAAAGCCCTCTGCTGTCGCGGCGCCAAGGTTCTCCACCAGGAACACTCCCGACGGGTTCCTCAATTGAATATCCGTTCCATTTCCTCCAGACACAGTGTTTCGACTGGCAGTTGCATTATCAGAGTTTAGATCCAATCTAATTGTTGTCGTTGTCATACTTGAATTTGATATGTCGAAAACCTGTCCAGCATTGTTCAGTTGACTTAGATTATTTCCTAAAATTGTTAGGTTGAGCTGACTCGAATTTCCAGCGCCGGTGCTAACGCCACTCCGATTGTTGATCTCGAGCGTGTCACCAACTCCGCTGCTGTTGTTGCTCACCGCGACATTGCTCTGGATCAGGACGTTGGCGGAGATCTGTCCGCCGGTATTGTCCGCGTCGATGCCCGTCTCGAACTCGATGGCGGAGCCGCCGTCCCCCCCGTTCTGGCCGACGGCCGCGCTCGTGCCGACCGAGTTGTTGCGGATGGTGACGTTGTTGTTGAGCAGATCGAAGCCGCCGACCGATGTCAGCGATGCGTAGATCCCGATGCCGTTGAGACCCTGAACGCTGTTGTTCTGGATGGCGACCGTGTGGCCCCCGTGATCGCCGGCGGACGCCTCCGCCAGCACCACGATACCGCGCCGCCCGCTGACGAAGCCCGGGTTCTCCACAATGTTGCTGGAGATCGTGCCGTTAAGCTGCGCGCCCGCCGCGCTCGTGCCCGATCCGCCTGCGGCGTTGACCTGTACGACGCCTGCCGTCGAGATCAGCCGCGCCAGGTTGATGAATTCGTTGTTCGAGATCGTGAAGTTCAGGTCTCCGCTGCCGGCCAGCGCCAGGAACAGGGTGTTGTTGCCGTCGCCGCCGGTCGCGTCGGCGTCATGGAAGTAGTTATTCTGCACGATGGCCCGGATGGCGCCCGAGCCGTTGTTGAGGATCTGCGCCGCGTTCTGGTCGATCAGCGTCAATTCGCTATCCGTGATGTCGACCCTGCCGTCCGTCGTCCCGTTCAGGTTGGCGTGGAATCCGGCAGCTCCAGTCGCCGACGTCGAGAACAGGGCGTTGTCGACCGTGAACGAGGTGAAATCCGTGTTCGTATTGTTGATGACGACGCCGTTCGACTGCAAGGACTGCCAGTTGAAGACGCGGGAATTGTTGTCGAACGCATTCGTGCCCGTGATGTTCTCTGCGTACCAGCCGTTGCCGGCACCGAAGCCGGTCGGATTTCCGGTCGATCCGGCCGCCGGATTGTCCTGGCCCGGCGTGTTGATGTCGACGGCCGACAGCACGATGTTGCCGCCACCGATGCTCTGCACGCCGTCGAAGCCGGCGTTGGTGATGTTCATCTTGCGCAGCGTGACGTTGAAAGCGTTGGTCAGCGAGACGGCGTCGCCCGTTGTGTTCTGGATCGTGCCGCCGGAGCCGTCGCGGTCGTACAGGCCCCCCGTCTGCGAGCCGTCGCCCGTAACAGTGAGGAAGCCGTTCGTGCTCGTGTTGGTGAGCACGATGCCGTTGGTGCCACCATTCGCGGAGATGCTTCGGAACGTCAGGCCGTCGGAGTGAATGTTGGTGTTGGCGACGTTGAGTGCCGTCCCGGTGGAGGCGACCAGCGTGTTGGAGCCGCCGGTAATCGCGACGGTCCCGCCATTGGTGGCAGTGAACGCCGGAGCTGTGCCTGTGGACAGCTGCACGCCGCCGTCGAAGCGGATCAGGTGGTTGCCGCCGCCCACGTCGTTGTTGTCGAGACCGATGCCGCCGCCGTTGGCGGCGTTCGACGTCAAGAGGCCATTGAAGTCGACCGTGCCGCCGGCACGGTTGGTCACCTCGACAAGGTTTCCCGCCGAGGTCTTGTTGACCGCGGCATTGATGGTGACGTTGCCGGCGCCGCCCTCGATGTCGACGCCGTTGCTGCCCGGATCGTTCGAGTTGCCGATCGAGCCCCCGCCGATGGTGACGGAGCCGGCCGAATTGGTGATGGCGACGCCGTCGCCGGTCTGACCGTTGATGGTGACGGTACCGACGGTGAGCGACCCGGTCATGCCGGTGAGGTCGATGCCGTTGGTGCCGCCCGAGGAGGTGATCGAATCGATCGTGGCATTCAGCTGGGTCGGGTTGATGAGCAGCGCGGTGCCGTTCACCGACGTGATCTGAGTGGGCGTGGCGGCCGGGTCCGCGATGTTGACGATGCCGGAACTCTGCGCGCGGAAGCCGAACGCGTTGGAGCCGTTGACCGTGATGTCGACGCCGCCGTTGAAGTTGAACGTGCTGTCGGTGAGGTTGTTGAACTGCAGGTCGACGCCGTCCGCCACCGTGCCCGCGCCAACGTCGTTGAGGATCGTGACCAGGCCCCCGAAGGTGAAGGTTGAGCCCTGCGAGTTCGAGATCGCGATCCCGTCCGCGGTGGCGTCGGCGATGTTGGTCGCGCCCGTGACGGTGAAGGTCGAGTTGTCGAGATTGACGAGCTCGATGCCCTGCCCCGCCCCCGAGGAGGCGATCGAGCTGAAGGTGGCGTTGACCGTGCCGCCCTGGTCGATGTCGATGGCTTGGCCGGCGCCAGAGATGGCCATGTTGGTGACAGCGAGGTTGCCGACGTTGCCGCCCGTGCCGCCGACAACATTGGTGCCGTCGTCGAGGCCGGTCGTGCCCGAGCCGGTCGTGATGTCGATGCCCCGGACGGTGTTGCCGGAGGCGAGGTCGATGCCTTGGTCGCCCGCGGTCGTCACGTTGATGACCGGACGCGCACCGCCGCCTTCATCGACCACGATGGGGGCGCCGCCACGCGGATTGGGGAAGGACAGCGCCTCGCCGTCGCCGAGCAGCGTCTGGCCGTCCTTCAGGTTGATGCCGTCGCCCGTGTAGGTGCCGGCCTTCACGTAGATGTAATCGTTCGGGCCCGGGCCGCCTGCCGCGGCCGCGGCCGCGTTGTACTGGGCGACGGTCTCGAACGGGTTCGTCTGCGAGCCGCGCGGCGCCCCCGAGTCGATGCCGGTCTGGTTGCCGTTGATGAACCAGACCTGGGGCAGAACGTCGACCAGGATCGTGTCGGTATCGAGTTCGTGCGCCAGCGTGCCGGTGCCCCCTGCTCCCGGATCGGCGCCGCTGTTGCCGGCATCGTTGGTCGTGATCGTCAGCGTGGTCGTGGTCGGGGCCGTGGCCCCGTCCGGCGCCGTGAACAGCACGTTGTTGCCGGCCAGCGCCGTGTTGATGGCAGAGATCGACCCCGTCAGCGTGACGGAGCCGGTGCCGCTGCCGGATATGGCCACGCCTCCTGCGGCTCCCACCGCGATCGTCCCGCCGGCTGATGCGAGCGTCGTCGTGACGTCCATTGCCGTCCCGGCGTCCACGTCCGAGATCGAGAGGCCCGTGATCGCCTGGGCGAAGCCGGACTGGACCTGGATGCTGGCCGGCACGCCGTTATTCACCGGCGCGTCGTTCACGGCCGTGATGTTGAGTGTGACGGCGTCGGAATCATTGGCGCTGCCGCCGCTGCCGGTGGCGGCAAGGTCGCCGACCAAGACTGTAATCTGCCCCGTCCCATTCGCATTGGGAGTCGGCGTGAATACGAGGCCGTCCAGCGCGGCGTTGATGTCACTGATCGCGCCACGGGCCACGAGGGACGAGTCCGAGACGCCGTCACCCGAGAGGAAGGTCAGTCCCGTCGTCCCGTCCAGCGAGATCGTGCCGAGCGAGGCGCTCAGCACGATCTCGACGGGGCTCGCGCCTGCATCGACGTCCGACACGGATATGGCATTGCCATTGAGGGCGCTGAAAGTCCGGGTCGTATCCTCTGCGAAGACCTGGGCAGCAGGTACGGCGACGACGGGCGCATCGTTGACGGCGTTGACCACCACGCTCACGGTGGTGGCCGAGCCGCCGGGGGTCAGCGTGTAGGTGAAGGTGTCCGGCGTGCCGGCGGTGTTGTTGTAGTTCGCGTTCGGCCTGTAGGTCAGACCGGTCCCGCCGCCCGTGATGGCGACCGTGCCGTTGGTCGGCTGCGTCACGGCGGTGATCGATATCGGCCCGCCGTCGACATCCGTGTCGTTGGCCAGCACGTCGATCTGGGTCGCGCCGCTATCCTCGTTGACCGTGATGCTGTCGGCGACAGCCACCGGTGCGTCGTCCACGGCCGTGACGGTGATCGTCCGGGTCGCGGCAGCGCTGGCCGCCGCGCCATCGTTGACGGTGAAGCTGACCGTGCGGGATCCGGCGGTCGGGTTGTCGCTCGTATTGACGTAGGTCACCGAGCGGAGCGCCGCTTCGTAATTCGACCGGCTCGAATTGCCGGACAGCGACAACACGCCGGTCGCGGCATCGAAAGCGCCGCCCACGATGCCGTTCTGGTCCGTGAAGGCGAGGAAGTCCTGGCCGCTCGCGTAGCCGGCCGTGATCTGCACGGTCGCCGAGGTGAGGTTCGGGGTATCCACATCGAAGACGGTCAGCGCCGGGGCAATCGCCGTGGCGGGCTGGTTTTCGGTATAGGCGAGAGTGCCGCCCGCCGTGACGACCGGCGCATCGTTCACCGGGGTGACGGCGATGCTGGCCGCGATGTTCAGGGGCGTCGCGGTGTCCTGGCCGGCATTTGCCACGCCCCCCGTGTCACGCAACGACACGAGCGTGATCGTGTGGGTGACGCCGTCCGGGTTCTCGCTCGCATTCGCGTAGGCCAGCCCGTCGATCAGGGCTGCCATCGCGGCTGCGGTAACCCCGCCCGCTTTCGAGATGGTCACTGTTGCCGTGCTGCCGCTGAGGGCGACCGCGGCCGTTGTCAGATTCGTCGCCGTCGTCTGCGAATTGCCGCTCGTCAGGACGAGGGTGGTGCCGTCGACGACGAGGCTGTCGCCGCCCGTTCCCGACACGTTCGAAACCGTAAGGACGAGCTGGTCGAGGCTCTGGCCGGGTTCGACCGTCGATGCGCCGACGCCCGAGAACAGATCTGCCGGCGGGCCGTTCTCGGTGAAGGTGACCGTCGCCCCCGTCCCGGTCTGTGTCGGGGCGTCGTTCACGCTCGCGACGGTGACGCTGCTCGTGGCTGCGACGCTCGCCGCCGTCCCGTCGTTAACGACGAAGCTCACCGTTCGGGCCAACGTCGAGGGGGCCTCGCTCGAGTTGGCGAAGGTGACCGACCGCAGCGCCGCTTGGTAATTCGCGACCGTGTCGCTGCCGCTCAGCGTGAGGGTGCCGGTGGCCGGGTCGAAGCTCCCCGTGATGGTCGTCGTATTCGCGAAGCCGAGCACGTCCTCGCCCGGGGCGTAGTTGCCGGTGATCTGAACCGTGGCGCCGGCGAGGGTCGCGTTGTCGAGGTCGGCGACGGTCACGCTCGTGTCGATCGCCGTGGCCCCCTGGCCCTCCGTGAAGCCGAGCGTCGCGCCGGCCGCGACCGTCGGGGCGTCGTTGACGAGGGTGACCGTGATCGTGACAGAACCCGTCGGATTCGAGCCCTGCGGACCGTCGGCGCCGTCGTCGACCAGCACGGACACGCTCGTCGCCCCGACGAAATTGTCGGCCGAGTCGAACTGCACGGCAGCCAGGGCCGCGCCGACCTGAGCCGCCGTTCCCGTGACAGTGTAGCTGCCAGCCGTGGTCCCGGCCGCGAAACCGCCTCCGGCCAGCACGCCGGACGCCGTGTCCGCCAGCGTCAGGGTCGCCGTGACGCTCGAGTTGTCGACATCCGTCACCACGGGCGGGGCGGTGAACAGAGCGAGAGGAGACGCGTCCTCGGCGAACGTCAGGCTCTGGGTCAGGTTCGTGGCCGCCGGGGCGTCGTTGATGGCTCCGATCGAGATCGACACCGACCCGGTCGGGTTCCCGCCCTGCGGGCCGTTCGCGCCGTCGTCGATCGTGACCGAGACGCTGCTCGCGCCCGTGGCGTCGGCCGCAGGGTCGAATTGCACGGCGGCGAGCGCCGTGTTCACGGCGACCAGAGTGCCCGTGATCGTGTAGACGGTCCCGCCGCCACCCGAGGCGACGCCCGAGCCGGCCCCCGTGAGGACGCCGAAGGCCGCATCGGCCAAGGTGAGGGTCGCCGTGACGTTGGCGCTGTCCACATCGGACAGGGTCGGCGCCGTCGTGAACAGGTTGACGGTCGGTCCATCCTCGCTGATCGCGAGGCTCTGGGTCAGGCCCGTCGCGGTCGGGGCGTCGTTCAGCGGCGTGACCGCCACCGTCGAGGTGATTCCGGGCGCGACCGTGTCGACGCCGCCATTCGCGGTGCCGCCGCTGTCGTCGAGGGACACGATCGTGACGGCGCGGCCGAGGCTGCCCGGATCGTCGCTCGTATTCTGGTAGGCGATCCCGTCGATCAGCGTCTGCGCGCTCGCCGGGGCGATCCCGGCGAGGTTTGAAAGCGTGGCGGTCGCGGTGGTGCCGGACAGCGCGACTGTGACCGTGATGCCGTCCGAGGTGGTCGTCGAACCCGCGACGAGCGCCACCGGGGTTCCGCCGACGATCAGGCGCTCGGCGGCCCCATTCACCACGTTCGTGACCTGGAGCACGATGTCGTTGACGGTCTGCCCGGCCTCGACCGTGGACAGGTTCACGCCGGAGAAGAGATCGACCGCGGGCCCGTTCTCGCTAAAGGCCGGGTTGCCGGGGGTTGCCGCCAGGGTCGGGGCGTCGTTCACCGGGGTCACCGTGACCGTGCTGGTCGCGGGGACGCTTGCATCCGTTCCGTCGGTGACCGCGAAGCTGATCGTGCGGGCGGCGGCAGAGGGATCGTCGCTGGTGTTGGCGTAGGTGACCGAGCGCAAGGCGGATTGGTAGACTGCGATGCTCGCGGTCCCGGTCAGCGTCAGGACACCGGTCGCCGGATCGAACGTTCCGCTGATGCCGGGCGTGGTCGGCAGCGCGAGAAGATCCTGGCCGCTCACGTCGTTTCCGGTGATCGCGACCGACGCGCCCGTCAGGTTCGGGCTGTCGACATCGGCGATCGTGACGGTGTCGTCGATCGGTGCCGCAGCCCCGTTCTCGGCATAGGTCAGCGTGGATCCGGCCGTGACGGTCGGAGCGTCGTTGACGGGCGTGACGGTGACGGAGATCGTGCCGCTAGGATTCGTCCCCTGCGGGCCGTTCGCGCCGTCGCTGATCGACACCGACACCGAGGTCGTGCCGTTGAAATTTGCGGCCGAGTCGAATTGCACGGCCGCCAGCGCGGCCGTCACCTCCGCGGTCGTGCCCGTGATCGTATAAGCGGTCGTGCCGCCCGACATGGTGCCTGCCCCGGCCCCGGTCAGGGCGCCTGCCGTGCCGTCGGCCAGCGTCAGAATGGCTGTCAGCGTGCCGCTGTCGATGTCCGCCAGCGTGGGCGGCGTGGCAAAGAGCGCCGTCGGCGCCGAATCCTCGGCCACCGTCAAGAGTTGGGTCAGACCTGTTGCCGTCGGAGCATCGTTGACCGGGGTGACCGTCAGCGTGACGGTGGCGAGGTTCGACGACAGGCTGCCGTCGCCGGCCCGATAGGTGAACGTGTCGGTGCCGACGAAATTCGCGGAGGGATTATAGGTGAACGAGCCGTCCGGGTTCGCCGTCAGAATCCCGTGCGCCGGTTGCGTCACGATGGTGGCGGTGATCGCATCCCCGTCCACGTCGACGTCGTTGGCGAGCAGGCCCGTGACGACGACAGTGAGGGAGCCGTCCTCCGCGACCGTGTAGCTGTCGTCGCCGGCGACAGGTGCATCGTTCACAGGTGTCACGGTCACGTTCACGGTCGCACTGGAGCCGCCGTTCAGCGTGTAGGTGAAGCTGTCCGCGCCGACGAAATTCGCGTTCGGCTGATAGGTCAGACCTGTTCCGCCCCCGGTGACGAGGACCGACCCGTTCGCGCCCTGCGTGACGGCCGTGATCGCCTGCGGTCCAGCGTCGATATCCGTGTCGTTCGCGAGCACGGCGATGGGCGTCGCCCCGGAATCCTCGGTCAGGCTCGCGCTGTCCGAGACGGCTACCGGCGCGTCGTCGACGGGGTTGACGGTGACGGTCACAGTCGCGGTCGAGCCGCCGTTCAGCGTATAGGTGAAGGTGTCGGTTCCGAAGAAGTCGGCATTCGGCCGGTAAGTCAGCCCCGTGCCGCCCCCTGTCACCAGCACCGCGCCGTTCGTACCTTGCGTCGCCGACGTGATGGTCTTCGGATCACCATCGACATCCGTGTCGTTGGCCAGGACCGCGATCGAGGTCGCGGCCGCATCCTCGTTCAGGCCGACGGAATCCGCGACGGCGACCGGCGGGTCGTTCACGGGAGTGACCGTCACGTTGACCGTTGCGGTCGCGCCTCCGTTCAGGGAATAGGTGAAGCTGTCGCTGCCGAAGAAGTCGGCATTAGGCCGGTAGGTCAGTCCTGTCCCACCGCCCGTGACGACGACAATGCCGTTCGCGCCCTGGGTCGTCCCGGTGATGGTTCTCGGGCCGCCGTCGACGTCGGTGTCGTTGGCCAGGACCGCGATCGCGGTGGCGGCCGCATCCTCCTGCAGAATTGCGCTGTCCCCGACCGCGACCGGCGCGTCGTCGACGGGATCGACCGTGACGCTGACGGACGCGGTCGATCCGCCGTTCAGGGTGTAGGTGAAGCTGTCGGTGCCGAAGAAGTCCGCATCGGACCGGTAGGTCAGGCCCGTTCCACCCCCGGTGACGACGACCTGGCCATGGGCGCCCTGGCTCGCGCCCGCGATGG